>NZ_JABAEE010000014.1:0-95962 GCF_023701885.1 Pseudomonas sp. CG7
AAGTGAGTCGGGCTCCACTGCCCGTGGGTGCACCGCGGCGCTGCGCTAAGGGTCCTGGTAACCCCCCAGCGCTGGAGGCTGATCCTCCGCTATCGCGAGCAGGCTCGCTCCCACAGTGTGCCCGGGCGGGTGGTTTAGCGGTGGGTCGACGGCATGGCCGTGGAGTCAACACGGACCGTACGCGCCTGGCGGGTCGCGTGCTCCCATTCCTTGGCATCGTGACTGCAAAAAATCTCGACATGCCCGTTCTGGCCCGTCGCCAGTTCCCGCAGGCGATCCTGATTGCGCAGCCGTGCCGGGCGATAGGTGTCCATCATGTACTGATAGAACTTCAGCCCCGGCGGGCAACGCCGCTCGGGCTGATGGACTTCATCGTGGAAGAAATACGCATCGCCGGCATGGAGCATCCAGCCATCCGGTGTCCTCAGGGCGATCCCGGCGTGGCCGGCGGTGTGGCCTTGGAGCGGGACCAGGAAAATGTCCTCTTCTTCCGCCCCGATCAACGCGCGCACTGAATCAAAACCGAACCACGTGTCACCGTCCGGGGCATAGCCCTCCCAGTTGTCGACGCCCTGCCACTGGCGCGCCGGGAATCGCCGTCGACTGATCCAGGTGTCGGCGCTGCGCGCCATCGCCATCTCGTCGCGCATCACATGAACCCGAGCCTGGGGAAAGTCCTGGAGCCCACCGGCGTGATCAAAATCGAGGTGCGTCAGCAGGATATGCCGCACATCGCCGGTGTCGAAGCCCAATCGGCGCACTTGCTCCAACGCGGTGAGGCGATGCTCGAACTTGATGTTGTTGAACGCCCGGAAGAATCGGCTAAGCCGTTCGGGCGTCTGGACATCTCGCTGGCCAAAACCGGTGTCCACCAGGACCAGGCCATTGTTGTCGGTTTCGATCAGCAGGCAATGCCACACCAGGCACGCCGTCAGCCCCCGACTGTAGCCATCGAACAACTTCCCGCCCACGGGGCACATGCAACCGCAGTTCAGGTGGTGGATACGCATGGGGGCCTCCTGTCAGGAATGGCGTGCCGCTCTCGGTTTTTTCTTGGGCTCTTTAAAATCGACAGGGAGGGGACAGGCGCAATTCCGCAAAGGCGACAGGCGGTGGGTATACCCGGGCGAACACCCACACTGTGGGAGCGAGCCTGCTCGCGAAAGCGGTGTGTCAGTCAACAATCATGTTGGATGTTCCTTTGCTTTCGCGAGCAGGCTCGCTCCCACAGGGGGTCAGTGCGTAGTCCAGAGAATCAATCCAGAATCAAGTGCGGCAAAAACCGGCTGGAATCCTTGGTGATCAGGCTGTTGTCTTCCCGCACGCCAATGCCGGCGGCCTGGTCGCCGATGACCCACGAGCCGATCAGGGTGTAGCTGTCGTCGAATTTCGGCAGTGGCGCGAATTCCTGGAGGATGAACGGCGCGTCGGTGTAGGGGCCGTCTTCCTTGACGATCAAGCCGTCAGCGGTCTGCAGCTCGATGTTGGCGCCTTCCCGGGAAAAGAACGGCTTGCGCACCCAGCCTTTCGGCACCGCTTTGCGGGTGTCGGTGTCCAGGTGGGCGGCGAGCAGGTTCGGGTGGCCTTTGTGGAATTCCCACAGCAGCGGCAGGATGCCTTTGTTGGAGATGATCGACTTCCAGGCCGGCTCGAAAAACTGCGTATCGCATTGAGCGATCGCTTCACCAAAGGGCTCGTGGAAGATGAATTCCCACGCATGCAACTTGAACAGGTGCGGAATCCAGCGCTCTTCCAGGTCGACGAAACGTCCGTCGCTGTAGAGGCCGATGTCTTCGATATCAATGTGCCGCGATTCAATGCCGACTTTTTCCGCGATCAGGCGCAAGTAATCCGTGGTGCCTTTGTCTTCCACCGAGCCTTTCATCGAGGCGAAATAGAACGGCTCCTTGAGCTGCAACTGGGCGAAGGCCTGGTGCAGCTTGGTGTCGATGCTGTTGAACTGGTCGGCATGGGCCGGCAACATGCCGCGCTCGATGCATTGCTCCAGCCACCCCCACTGGAACGCCGCCGCCTCGTAGAGGCTGGTCGGCGTGTCGTAGTTGAGTTCCAACAACTTGGCCGGGCCCGTGCCGTTGTAGGAGAAATCCATGCGCCCGTACAGGTGCGGATGGCCTTCCAGCCATGACGTGCGCACCAGGTCGAAGAACGGCGCGGGAATGCTCAGGCGTTCCAGCAATTCTTCGCTCTGGACCACCCGGGCCACCAGGTCCATGCACATGTCATGGAGCTCGGTGGTCGGGTCTTCCAGGTCGTCCTCGATCTGCTTGAGGGTGAACTGGTAGTACGCGCTTTCGTCCCAATAGGGTTCGTCGTCGATGGTGTGGAACAGAAAGCCGAGTTGCTCGGCGGTCTGTTTCCAGTCGGGACGTTCTGCGCAATGGATCTTCTTCATGGCCCTCGTTCCTTAGCCGCCGGAGCTGCTCGAGCCGCCCCACCCGCTGCGGGCGCTGGACTTGCTGCCGAAGCCACCGCGCGAGGTGGACGACGCGACGGCCATCGCCTTGCTGGTCTTGACGGAGTCGGTGTAGCTGCCATACCGCGCCTGGTTGGACTTGGTAAAGGTCGAGCCGCTGGAAACCCGCTGGCTCAGCGTCGAGGACCCGAAGTTGCCGCGGTCATCGCGGTAGCGGTAGACCGGCTCGGAGTAATAACTGCTGCGGTTGCCGCTCAACATGTTGCCGATCAGCAGGCCGGTCAACAGGTTGCCAAAGCCTGAACCACCGACGTTCGCTTCCGAAGCCGGCAACTGGGCCCGGGCGGCATCGACCTCGGACTGCGTGACTTCGCCATCGGCGTTCAGCTCGAAACCACCCAGCTTGGGCAGGAACTTGCCGGCCGAGTCCTGCTGGCACCAATCGGGCACGAAGTCGGCATCGCAATCGGCCTTGCTATCGTAGACCGGCGCGATGCGACGATGCTCACCCATGGCGGTCATGTAGGCGGTGGAGCAAATGTCCACCGGCAGCTTTTCATCGACACATTCCTGGACGGACTGGAAGTTGTACTTCTTCTGCAACTTGTAGGTTTTTTCCGCGGGCCCGCAACCGGATATCGCCAGGGCGACCGACGCGGCCAGCGAGAGCTGGACGTACTTGCTTCGTTTCATCGGGATCTCCGTGGCGCAATCAGTTCGTGGAAGGCGTCATGCACGCGGCGTTCAACATGCCGACGCTGATGGCCACGGCGGCGATGTAGATACCCGCGGCGATTTCACCGTTCTTGATGCGCGCGGAAGCGCCCTTGAGCACCAGGCTGGTGACCAGAAACGCCAGCAACTGGACGACCGCGGCGATCACTGCCCAGACGACGAA
The DNA here is from genome assembly GCF_023701885.1 of Pseudomonas sp. CG7. Classification (NCBI taxonomy): domain Bacteria; kingdom Pseudomonadati; phylum Pseudomonadota; class Gammaproteobacteria; order Pseudomonadales; family Pseudomonadaceae; genus Pseudomonas; species Pseudomonas sp. CG7. Next base: position 3,333 of record NZ_JABAEE010000014.1, read on the forward strand.
GTCCAGCATGCTGATCGAGTAGGCGATCACGTTGCTGGCCGGAATGGCGAAACCGATCACGGCGCCGCCCAAGGCAATGGCCGCGGCCACGTTGCCCGAACGGATCAGTTCGAATTCCTTGTGCGGCGTGACGCGGGTGTAGATGAACTGGAACAGCGCGAACAGCACGGCGGCGCCGAGGATGTACATGACAAAGCCAAGCACGGCGGCTTTGTTCAGGGAAATGGAGAGCGCTTCAAGCATGGATTTCTTCCTTATTCAAAGAGTGTTCAGGTCAGTGGTGTACAGCGAAATACCCAGCGAAGTGCTCAGGCTGACAGTGCCTTCGGCGTCCTCTTCGACGGAAAACAACAGGAACTCCCGGCGATCCGTCAGGCCGGTGTCGCGGGCATACAGCATCGAACGGTGCTCGACGCTGTAGGACTCTTCGGGATTGCTTACGCGTTCGCTCAATCCCACCAGTTCGGTCTGGCCCGCCTCGGTGCCCCATTCGCGGGTGTACTCGACGCCGTCGTGGGTGTAGGTCGGCAGGCCGATCAGGCTTTCCGGGCCGGCCAGGCGACGCAATTCCGCTTCGCTGTTGATCGTGACGTAGCTGAGGTAGTTGAACAGGATCACCGACTCGACCTGCCCGGCGACGTCGCCGCTGGTGTGCACTTGCAACCAGTAGTCCTCGTCGTTCATGTAGCAGCGCGACAACCAGTTCGACTGCCCGAGGTCGACGATGCCCAGGCTCCAGATCTGTTGGTTGCCTGGGATGACTACGGCGGTGTTGCCGTCGAGCAGCAATTTGAGCGTGGCATCGAACATGACCTGCTTGCCGGAGGCCAGGCCCAGCGGCCCAACGACAGGCGCGCTATTGCTGGCTGCTGTGTTCGAATTCGGGGCCTCGAGCCCCATCAACTGTTTAAACCACCCCATGGGAAATTTCCTTGAGACGCGCCGAGGCGATATAGAAGAGTTCGCCGCCCACCACACGGGTGGCGCCGGGCGGGTTGATCGACGGCTGGCGGGCACCTTGGGCGCGGTAACCGATCAGCGTAGCGTTGTGCTGCTCTTTCATCCGGATATAAAGGTCGCCAAACGTCGCTTCAAACGCTTCGGGCAGCTTCATCAGGTATTGCGTGGCGCCTTCGCCTACGCAGAGCAATTCATTGATGACCACCGACGAGCCCGGGTCCTGGGAGGCACGCACCAGCATTTCGATGGCCATGCTGGAGGTGCATTCCAGGCTCGGCGCATAGGCGCTGGCGAGGGCGGCCACTTCGCTGTCGTTGAAATGGGCGACCACATGCCCGACAGGCCCCAGTCGATTGACCGCCAGCACGGTGGCCAGGGTCAGGTCGTCGGAATGGGTGCGCACCAGCACGCGTTCGGCACCTGGCACGCCGGCACGCTGCAACAGCGCGACGGAGGACAGGCTGTCGCCTCTGATGTAGGTGGCCTTGCCGGGCATGGGGTTTTCTTCGAGATCGCAATCGCAGATGACGATCAGGTTGTCATTGGACGTTTCGTCCTGCAGCAGCAGTTCGATGACCCGCTCGCTGGTGGCGCCCTCCCAACCGATGAGCACCGTGTGGCCGACCTTGCCGGTGAAATCGCCTTTGCCCTTCATGCCTTTTCTCCATACATCGATGACGCTGCGGGTGGTTTTGCCGATGACCGTCGTCAACAGGGCAATGCCCCCGAGCATGATCCAGGTCGCCACGAAACTCCGTCCGGCGGAGGTCTGTGGCAACAGATCGCCATAACCGACGGTGAGCGTGGTGGTGAGATAGAAGTAGATAAACGTGGCGGCGGCGATGAGGTGTTGCTCGCCCAACAGCACCAGGCCGATCCAGGCCGTGGACAGGTGCACGCCCAGCGCAATGGCCAGCCCCGCCCAACCGAAGCGATGGAAGAAGGACGATGCGTACGTGCGCAACAAAAGGAAAATCGACATTGCGTCCCTGACTCCGTGGGGCTTGGTTCCTGGCGGGATCATCGCTCCGGCGCCTGGGCGCGCGAGCGTAGTGGCCGGACAGCATTAAACCTGTTGCGCGGCTTGGATAGAAGTACCTGCAGCACAATTAAATCCGTGGTCTGCCGCACACCCTTGTGGCGAGGGAGCTTGCTCCCGCTGGACTGCGAAGCAGGCCCCGTTTTTGGAGCCGCTTCGCGCCTCAGCGGGAGCAAGCTCCCTCGCCACGGGTTCACCCAGGACAGCGTGTAACGATTACTCAGCCGATTTTTTCTTCAGGCGTTCCAGGATCGCATTGGCGCTGCCTTCGTTTGGCGTGATGCCGGCATCGCGCAGCTTGCGCTCCAGGTCGGAGCCGGGGGAAGCCTCGGCCAGTGCGTCCTGGGCTTGCAGTTCAGCGGCACGTTGCTGTTGCTTGGCTTGCAGGCGGTTGAGCGTACCGACGGCGGTTTCCAGCTTGCCATTGGCGCCGCCACTGGCGATCGAGGCGCTGACCTGGGCCTTCTGCACGCTTTCACGGGCCTTGGCCATGTCCACTTGCTGGCGCAGGCTCTTGATGCGGGCTTCGGCCTTGGTGATGTCCTTGCGCATGTTGTCCGCGTAACCGCCGAATTCGGTCGCGTGCTTTTGCTCGGCGTCCAGTTCGTTGGTCAGGGTCGAAATGGCTTCGGCCACTTCCAGCGCCAGGTCTTCGCGGTTGGCCTGGATCGCGGCCAGGGCCTTGGCTTCCAGGTCCTTGATCTTGGCGTTGTATTCGCCGACGCGATCGGTCGCCAGCTTGTGCTTGGCCATGATGGTGACCAGCTCACGCTTGGCATTGGCCAGCGCGCTGTCGGCATCGCGGATTTCCTGGTCGAGGATGCGCAGGGCCTGTTGGTCGACGATCGATTCGCCGACTTCGTTGGCACCGCCACGCAGTGCGGTGAACAACTTGCTCCAGATGGACTGAGTCATTGGATGATTCCTATTCGGCGAATTAGATGAAGAAGCGTTCGAAGGCTTCGCTGGCGCGCTGGACATTGTCGACGAGGGTTTTGACCTCGGTGACGACGTTGGTCAGGCTGGAGTCGGCGCTCAACGCACCGAACATGTTGTAGACCACCTGTCCGTTGGGCATGGTCTCGATGCCGATGGACGACAGCGGGAACATTTCCCGACTGCGCAACACCGCGTCGTTGAAGGCCGCCACATCGCTGATCGACTCGACGTCCACCAGCACGGTATCGACGATGATCTGGTCGCCGACCACGGCGATGTAGATCGGCAAGCCACCGAAGTCATTCATTTCCAGCTTGATGCTGGATTCGGAGCCTTGGACGAGGGAGAGGGTGATGTCGTTCGCGACCACTTCGTCCAGGGCCTGAAGGGCGCTGTAGAGGCGATCGATGTTCCAGTTATTACCTGCGCTCATGTAATCCTCCGACATGAATGAGCCAGCCAGAATCGGTTGGCGTAGCTGTTTCTCCATTTGCTTGAGCAGGCTTCTGTTTTCGGGAAGCACCCAAGTCTCGTGTTTCACATACCCGGCGGCACTCAGGCCCGCGCGCATCTGCTTCATGTAGAAGCTCGACGGTTTTTTCGCCGAGGGTTTGGCGCGCTCTCCCGTGCGGCTCGATGAATCGGTCACAGGCCCGTCAGGCGGATCTGATGGAGAGCTGGTTGGCATGGTACTGACCCCACTGTGAAAAACTCACGCGTGAGAAACACTACAGGCACTTTCCAAACCCCACAATAGCTCACGCGTGAGATTTTTCTGAATCACAAACACCGACGAACCCTGTGGGTTGACCGCTTTTGTGGCGAGGGAGCTTGCTCCCGCTGGGCTGCGCAGCAGCCCCCAAGCGGCCAATACGATCAGCCTGACACTCCGCGGTGTTTGTTTTTGGGGCTGCTGCGCAGCCCAGCGGGAGCAAGCTCCCTCGCCACGGGGGTCATCACATGCAGTCTTAGGGATAGCTGAAGCTTTTGACCAACGTCAGCTCCCCCACCGCCCGCATCGGCACGACGAAGGTTTCCATTTTCTCGTTCGGCGTGCCCTCTTCGGTGATCACGGTGACCTGGGCGGTGGTCAAGGCCTGTTGCGCCTGCGCCACGGACTCGCCCTCTTCACCGTCCTCCTCACTGCGATAACCGCCGCCGTAGTAATTCACATACACCAGGTACTGGCCCTTGATCGGCGCGGGCATGGCGAAGATTTCCGGGCCGTAGCCGGTGGTGACGTCGACGTCGAGGGCCGCGCCGTTGGCGACGGCGCGGTCGCCGTACCAGATGTGCGCGCCATCGGGGGTGACCAGGTGCAGGTCCAGGTCGGTGCCGTCGCTGTCCCACGTCAGCAGCACCCGCAGCTTGGCCGGGGTGGCGCCGCCGCTGGTGTTGAGAAACTGCGTGCGGTGACGCTGCTGGCCATCGGCGCTGCGCACTTCAACGCTGTTGCTGCCGTTGGGGAACGAGAACGGCCGGTCGAAGCGACCTTCTTCATCCAGTTTCAGCGGCAGGCTGACGCCGTTGACAATCAACTGGCCCGGCGCGTTGCTGTCCTTGGGTGCACCTTTGATCTGCCCGGAAATGCGCGCGGTGTCGGCTTGGCCCGGAGGCGTGTTGACCGACGAGGCCGGGTAGTTGACGGTCTGGCTGAAGCTTTCGCCTTCACCGTCCGGCGCACCGCTGCGCCAGCCGCCAATGGGGGTGTCGAGCTTGATGGAGTCGGCGGCCATGGCCGGTGGCAACGCGGTCAGGGCGCAGAGCAACAGCAAGACCTGTGGATAACGGAGTGTCATGGTCTATTCCAGCAAGAGGTGACGGGCGAGCCCTTCGATATAGGTTTCGTCCTGGCCGTTGGGGTGAGCTTCGAAGGCCAGGTGCAAATATTCATGTGTCAGGTCGAGACGATCTTGCAGCGACAGCACGCCGCGCACGTAGATGCGCTGGCGTTCGCGGTCGACATACGGCCGGCCGAAGGCGACGCGGCAGACGGCGAAAGCGCTGATTTCGTTGTAGCCGACTTCACTTTCCAGCCGCTCACGCCAGCCCCGGCGCTGCTTCAGCAGCCAGTCCTGGGCGGCGGGCAGCGCCTCGCAGGACGCCACCGGGTTGTCCCAACGGCTGAGGCTGGCGCGCGGATAGGCGTGCAGCAGGATGGCGTCGTAGCGTTGGCCAGCGTTGGCCTGCTCCACGGCTTGCGCCCAGGACAGTTTGTCCGGGCCCGGCTGGTCGGAGTGGTAGGTGACGTCGGTGCCGGCCAGGACCAGGTCGCTGGTCCAGGCGGCAATGGCCCGGGTTCCAGGCGCCGCCGGACGTGGTGCGACACGCTGGCGATGGCTGCTGTCGTCGATGCTCAGGCAATCACCGTTGCGTTGGGCGTTTTGCAGCAGATACGTACGGATCGCCACCGCCAGGGCCTTGGCGGCTTCGGCGGGTTCTGCCTTGGCTTCGCGCTGCAAGACCCGGGCGACGTACTCCTCGCGGTCCAGGCGCGCCACCAGCTTGCCGGGCAGCAGGAACAGCTCGCCATCGCTGTGGATGTCCAATTGGTTGCCGTTGGTGAATTCGACGCGGTAGTCACCGCGCAGCTGACCCGGTGTGGCCGGCCGCTCGCCGGCCATCACCCGTTGCAACGGATAACGGGCAAACAGATCGACTTCCACGCAGCGCCCGGTGTCCGCCGGCCAGCGGGACGGCAACGCCGCCGCCAGACCTTCGCCGTAGACCTTGAGGACCTGCTGGCTGGTGCCACGACCCCCGGCCCACACCGGGGTGCCATCGGCCAGCCAACCGGCAAAACCGCCCTGTCGCGAGGAAGGCCCCTGGTCACCCAACCAGCTCCAGGTCTTGACCCGCAGGCGACTGCCCAACTCACCGACCAGCCGCCCGTCGGCCGCGCTGAGTGCCACGTCCAACAGCACCCGACGGGCCTGGTCCTGGGCCGGCAGCATGGCCAGGGCCTTGAGCAATTGCGCGACCGGTACTTGCGTCTGGGGTTGCAGCGTTGGCAGGTCCAACAACCAGGCCGGCGCCTGGCGCGCCTGCCAGTAATCCCGCCAGCCAGGCGCTGAAAGGCCAAGCCGCTGTGGTTCGAAATACAAGCCACAGGATTTCACCAGCGCCTGGTCACGACCGATGCTCTGCCCGGGATTGCAGCAATAGACTTCTTCCTTCGACTCGCCGCGGCACTCATACACCGGTTCGCGAGCGTTGGTGTCCACCAGCCAGGCGTAGACAAACAGCTTCCACAGGCTGCCCAACGGGGCCTGCAACGTGTCGGGCAATGGCTGGCGATCCAGCACCTGGGTTTGATTCACCCGCAGCAATTGACCGTCGAAGGCCAGGCGCAACGGCTCGTCCTGCGCTGTCGCCAGCGCAGGAATCAAGCACAACCACCACCAACCCCAAGGCCTGCGCATGTCAGTTGACCGTCACCTGACCGAGCGCCGGTTTCTGTTCGCGAGCCTGATTTTGTGGTGCATAGACTTGGGTGAAGCGCACCGGCGGCAAGGTGAACTGGCCTTTCTGGGAGAAGCGCACCAAGTGCCGCAGGCGCAGCTCGCCACTGAGGGCGTCCAGCGGTATCGCATAGGCCATCTGGCCCGGCTCGAAGCGCGCCTTTTCCAGGGACGTCGGCTCGCTGTCGGCCTTGCCCATCAACTGGATGCCCCAGGTGGTGCGCTCCACATCGGCGCCCGGCGGCAACGGCACTTCGAGCATGCCGTAGCGCAGTGGCGTCGGTGCCTTGCTGTTGATGATCACTTCATCCAGATAGAGGCTGTCGCTGGACAACGGTTTGTTGCCCACGGCTTCGAGCTTGAAGGTGAAGGCCTCGTCGCCCGGCACCAGGCGCGACAGGCGCCGGGTGATCGACACGGCCATCGGCGCCACCGGCGCTTGCTGGCTCTGGAAGCTCAATGCCGCTTGCAGTGGACGCTCCTCGGCACCGGTCAGGGTCAGCATCGTTGGAAGCTGCGCGCCCTGCCATTGCCAGTAGGTTTCACCGGTCGCGCCTTGCTTGGCAACCCAGCCTTCGCCCGGCGCCAGGGCCACGGCCGGCGCGGCCTGTTCGATGCTGCGTTGCAACCAGGTCAGGGCCAGCGCCCGTTCCAGGGTGGACTGCTGCGGCAGCACGCGTTCCAGCAGTGCCGTGGCGCGGGCTTGATCGAAGCTCTGCAGCGACAGCAGCAAAGCCTCGACGAAAGGCTGCGAGCTCAGCTCCAGTTGCTGTTGCGCGGCGTCGGCCTGACGGCTGAAGGCTGCGGGCAACGGCACCTTCGCCTGCTTGGCGAGGGACGCGGTCAGCACTCGGGCGCTGGCCAGGCCAAGGGCCGAGTCCGGCGCGTACATGACCAGGCTGTCTTCGCCGCTGTCCAGCACGCTCTCGGTGCTGTCTTCGCTGGCCTTCGCCAGGTCGTCCATCAAGCCACTGAGCAAGGTATTCACCGGCAGTTGCATCTGCTTGGCGAACGACAGGATCAACGCACGTTGCAGCAGCGGTGTATCAGCGGCCTCCTTGGCGTAGACCTCCAGCACCCGCTGCCAGTGTTCCGGCGGCAGGCTCAGGTCCAGGGCCTGGCTGGCGTGCCAGTCGGCGTAATAGGCATAGGCAGTGAGGAAGGCATCTGGCTCACCGTCCTGGCCCCACCAGGTGAAGCTCGCCGACGGCCCGGCCATCTGCACCAGGCGCAAGCGGCTGTTTTGCATGATCAAGCGCAAGCGGTCGCGGATCTGCGGATTCGACGCCAGGGTCGGATAGGCGATGCTCAACGGCAACAGGCGGCTGGCGGTCTGCTCGACGCCACCGTAGGGGTAGCTCAGCAGGTCATCCAGGGCCGAACGGAACAACGCTTGCGGGCTGTCATCCAGGCGCAGGCGAATATCTGTGGCGTCGGTCGGCAGGGTCAGCGGTGTGTCGCCACTGGCCACATCAAGGCGCTGGCTCTGGGTCACTTGCCAGCCGTTGCCGCTGGCGTTCAGGTGCATGGCCAGGGCGTCCTGGGTTTCGCCGTTCAGTTGCAACTGCACGGTCAAGTCGCCGCTGCTCAATTCCAGGGCCGGCAGGGCCACGTAGTTGATGCCGTTTTTCAGCTCCGCCCCCACGCGCTGTTCAGCACCGGCGTAACGGATCAGCAGCTCGGCCTTCAGGGGTTTTTCCGATTGGCTGAAGGCGAACAGGCCCAGTTGCGGCTTGTCGCCCGTGCGGAAGCGGGTCGGGCCGCTCCACTTCAGGTACAGCGGTTTTTCCGACGCAATGAACTGCTTCTTCTGGCCGACTTGGCCGTCGTCAGCGATCGCCTTGGCCGTGATGCGCCAGCGGGTCAGCGAGTCCGGCATCTTGAAGGTGAAGCGGGCCTTGCCGTTGGCGTCGGTGACCAGCTCCGGCTGCCAGGCAGCGGTGTCGACGTCTTCACGCCGTGGCCGCTCCAGCACCTTGACCCCACGCTCGCTACGGTTGGCCTTGCCCGGCGCGCCGGGGCTGCCTGGCAGCGCCACGTCATAGCTAATAAACGACAGGCTGGCACTGGTGCGCACGTTGTTGCGACGCGGGTGATAGAAGAACTGGTCGATGGTCGGCGCCACTTCCGGTTGCAGGGCGTAGACCATCTCATCGACCACGCTGACCGTCAGGTGCGCCGGGATCGCCTTGCCGGCGAACTGGGTGCTCAGGTCCACGGTCACCGTGTCGCCCGGACGATAGGTGGCTTTGTCGGTGACGACAGCCACATCGATCTGCGGCGTGATCACCTTGATGCCGGCGTTCTGGAAGCTGTACTGGCCGCCCTTGGTGTACAGCACCGAGAAGGTCAGGTTAGGCGCAAAGCTATCCTTCACGGCAATGCGCGCGCGGTATTGGGTGTCGCTGAGCTTTTCCATCTTCAGCCAGTCGCCGCCCTTGGAGAGCAGCGCCGTGGCCTCGACCTTGTCCCGCTCAAGCGACAGCAGCGCATCGCTGACCGGCTCCGGGAAGGTGATCAGCGCCAGCGCTTCGTCACCGGTCTTGTATTCAGGCTTGTCGAAGACAATCTCGACCGTGCCCGGCACGGCCTTGATGCCTTCACCGGTCACCGCATGGGCGGCGGCACCGATGACCCGGCCGTGGTCGTCCTTGAGCGTCAGGTTGTAGGTGCCGGGGCGCTCGAAGGTCAGGCTGAAGCCCTTGTCCTTGGCCGCCAGCTTGCCTTCGCCGGTGCTCTGGTCTTCCAGGCGCACCCAGGCGTAGCTGCCGGGTGTCACAGCCTTGGCCTGTTGGTTGCCGCCTTCGTTGGCGTAGCTGAACGACACCTTCTGGCCCGCGGCGCTGAACCGCTGGGGAGCGCTCAGGCGGAAATTCGCCGCGCCACGGTCGATGAGGATTTCCTTGGTGGTCTTGACCCGATACGCCGCGCCATCGCTGGCGAATACGGTGAGCGGGTAGCGGCTCGGCTTGTCGGCAGCCGGCAGGGCGAGGGTCGCGTTGCCCTTGGCATCGGTGGTCACTTCACTGCTGGTCAGTTCCACCGGGAATTGCCCCAGGTATTGCAGCTCGTTGTCGACCATCGACAATTGCTGGGCCCGCAGGCTCAGGCTCACCGTGGCATTCACCACCGGCTTGCCGTCCGGGTACAGCAGCACGAGGTTGCCCTTGACCGGCTCGCCAGTGCGGTAATCCTGCTTGGCCAGGTTCAGGGCGATCTCAAAGTGCGGCTTGATGTATTCGGCCACGCGAAAGGCGCTGCTGTAGAGCTGGTCCTTGTAACTGAAGCGCAGCTCATAACCACCGGCCACGGCGTTTTCCGGCAGTTGGAAACGGCCTTGGGTACCGGCCTTGGAGTCGAGCTTCAGGGCCAGGGTTTGCAGCGCGGTGCGGGTGGCATCGAGGACGCTGACATTGACGTCGGCGGCGGTCGGTTGCACCGAGTCACGGGCGTTCTTGAACTCGCGACCAACGATTTTCAGCGACACCCAATCCCCCGGCCGGTACAGCGGCCGGTCGGTGAAGGCATAGAGCTTGGTGTCGTAGATTTCGCTGTCGTAGTAGAAGTTTTCCGAAACGAATACGCCGCCCTCCTCGTCTTCACCAATGACGAACGAACGCTCCGGGCTGACGTGCTTGAGGCGCAGCAGGCCGTCTTCATCGGTGGCACCGCTGCTCATCACGCCCAGGCCGTCGGTCCACAGCACGTTGACCTTGGGCACCGAACGCCCTTCATGCTTGCGTGCGGCCCAGACCAGCAATTCATCGCCGGCAATCTTGCTCACGGCCACGGTATTGGAGACGAAGACCATGGTGGTCGCGCGGTATTTGCCGATCAGCGCTTCCACCAGGTACAGGCCTGGCTTCAACTGGCCCAGCGGCACATAGACGTTGCCCGGGGCGACGCTGACGAACTCACTGGACGAACCCGCCAGGTTGACCCCGGCTGGCGGCTGGATTGGCTTGGCCTGCCACAGCGGATAACGGAACTGGCTGACCACCGGCAAGCCCGGGATCAAGGCGAATTGCGCCGGTGCCTCGTACGGGGTCGGCGCGACCAGGGCGTCGCCGATCCTAAGTTCCGGCACTTCTTCGGTGACGTGCTGGCGCGATTCGTAGGAGAACGCCCGTTGCATCACTCGACGGGACTTGCGGTACCAGTTGTCCCACAGGTACGCGAGGGTGTTCGACAGGCCTTCGCCCTTGAACTGGCCGTCGCTGACCACGCGGTGCAGGTTTTTCTGGCGCTTGAGGAACTCCAGCGGTTTCTCGATGCGATAGACGCGGATATCGGCGCCGCCGTAGGGCTCCATGCGGTACCGACGGTAGTCGCGGCCCGGCGCTTCGAGGCGAACCATCGCCTGTTCGTCGCTGGCAAAACTGCTGTCGGCCAGCAGGAAAAAGCTTTCGCCGGACACCGGCGTGTAGCCGCTGGGCTCCACCGTGTCTTCGGCATTAACCATGGGTGCCAGCAACAGGGCGAACAGCAGGGGCAGTTTTGAACACAAGCGCAGCATGCGGGCACCGGTCATTGGGAGAGAAAGTTGAGTCGATAGACGCCGATGAAGTTGGGGTTGGCTGCGTCGGGTATCCATCGGGTGTCCTTCCAGTTCATGAGTTGTTGCAGGCTTGCGGAGCGCATGCCGTTGTCGGTAGGGGTTGTGGTGCCGGTGTGATAGGCGATGTAGCGGCCCATCCAGATCATCAAGTGCTGGTCATCGCCCTGATCGAAGAACATCAGGTCGCCGGGGCGGGCCTGGGCGACATCGCGGCCCACCAGGCGACTGTTGAACTGGATCAGCTTGATGGCGTTGACGTAGGGCCCGACCTTGCCGCCGCCCTGCTGCCACTGCTGGGCGAGGCGCCGTTGCGCATCGCTGAGGGGCAGTTCCGGGGGCAGGTAGCGATTGGACAGGCCATTGCTGCGCAGCCATTTTTCATCGTGGACCTTGAGTGCTTCGTTGGCGGCGAAACGCACCAGCCCGGCGCAATCCTGCTGGTACCAGCGCGGGCTCGGGCCTTTGGTCAGCTGTTCCTGGGCAATGCGCACGAACCAGGCGCGAAAAACCTGGGACTGCTGCACGTCCAACGCCGGCGCCTCGACGGCACGCGCCGGCCCGCCGAGCAGCAGTGCCAGCAGCAGCGTCAACGCAGGGTTGCGGATCAGTGCGGTCACAGCGCTTTCCATTCCAGCGGCAGCCACTGCCAATGGCCGTCCGGCTCGCTGCCCGCGGGCAAGGTCAGGGCGTATTTGCCGTAGCCGCCGAGGGTGCGCAGTTTCGGGATCAGATAGGTTTGCGCGGCGTTATAAAACACCGGCTCCATGTCCTGGGGCAGGCTGTCGAGGGTTTCGCGCTGCATCAGTTGCGCCATGGAATCCGGGCCGAAGTAGACCGGCATCAGCAGGTCTTGGGGCACCACCTCGGCCATGGGCGGGAAGCGCTTGTCGAGGGTGCCGAGGGCCTTGTCCACCAATTTGTCATCAAGGGAGAACAGCAAAGTCGAACCGTGGCGCGCCAGGCTGACCCGCAGGAACGCCTTGCCGGTAATCGCTTCGGGTTGCTCGGCTTCCTTGGCCGAATACGGCCCGAAGTTGGAGCTGACTTGGCGCTGCCATTGGTGCGTCGAACCTGCTTGCTTTTCCACTACCGGGAACGCGTGTTCGGCGACGTTGTTTTCATAGGCGCCGACCATCGAACCGAACAGGTTGCCCAGGTCGGCGTCGAGCTTGCCGTCGTCGTCATTCAGGCTTGCCACCAACAGCGGCGTGTACAGCCGCGAATCGGCGTACCAGCACAGGCCGGCGGCACCGGTCACATGATCGACCATGGCCTGGGCGGCTTTTTCCTCGGCACCCAGTTTCACCAGTAATGGTTTCTGCTGCTCGGCGGCCAGGGGCAAGGCCACGCAGGCGCTGGCACCCATGGGCATGGCTTGCCAGAGTGGCTTGAAATCGAAGTCCGGCTGGTTTTCCAGTTCGTCCATGGCCAGGAAGCTGTGCCAGCCCTTGTCGTCCATGTCGAAGCGCAAGCCGGCGAAGTTCGGGATGAACCGCTGGTAGCCCATGGCGAGCACGCTGGCGTTGACCGAGATGCGTTGCTTGACCTCTGGTGCCTTGGCCGGCAGGCCGAAGGCTTCGGGGAAGAGTTTGTCGCCGTTGAGCAAGGCGGCCAGGGCGGTCGTCGAAACGCTGCCCGGCTCCGCCGCCGACCCGCTGGCTGGGTCGTACAGCTTGGTCGGGTTGGACAGCACGACCAGTTTGTCGCCGTGGGAGGCGAAGGCCAGGGATTTGCTGGCGTTGTAGCTGAGCTGGTAAAGCGCGACGTCGTCACCGCCGACCTTGAGGTCGCTGAGCTTGCTCAATTGAGTGTCATCCAAGGCGACCTTCGCCAACGGCTCCAGCACCTTGGCCAGGCCGCCGCGATCCATCACCAACAGGAAATCCTTGAGGCGACCGTCCACACCGCGCCACAACGCGACGTCGGCCGGCTGGTCGAAAAGCGCTTCGATCAGGCTGTCCTGCAGCTTGAGGTCATGCTCGTAGATGATCCGGCGCAGGCTGCCGATCAGCCCGAGGCGATCGGCGTGGGCTTCGTAATAGAAGACGAAGTCCTCGGTGAGCGTGGCCTTGAGGAACGGCACCGCCAACAGGTCCTTGGGCAACTGGCTCAGGGAATGGGTCTCGAGCAAGCCGTCGGGACGACTCAGGCCGAGTTTTTCCAATGCCAACGCCATGGGCGGCGCCTTGGGCTTGTTGATGAACCAGCCCAGCCCGGCGGCCACACCGGCGACCAGGCACAGCCCGATCAGTATCGCCGGCCAGCGGCGCACAGGTTTGGCGACAGGTGTCGGCGTGGTCGGGGAAGCAGTGTTGTCGCTCATATTCACAAGGGCCTGTTCATCCGTGGAGCGGATTTAGTAGTTGAAAGTCTTGACCAGCAACAGATCGCCAATGGCGCGCAGGGGCACGACAAAGGTCTCGCGTTTTTCATCGACGGTGTTTTCGTTGAGCACCAGGTTGATCTGCGAGGTGATCACCTCGTTCTGGTTGCTGGTCTCATCGAAGTTGTAGCCGCCGCTGCCGTAGTTGCCCCAATAGTTCACGTAGACCAGGTAGGTGCCGTGCATCGGCGCGGTCATGGTGAACATTTCCGGGCCGGGCCCGTCGACGCCATCCGGGTCGAGGCCGCCGCCGTTGGTCAGCGCCGGGCGACCGAAGAAGGCATGTTGGCCGTCGGGTGTGACGATATGCAGGTCGAGCTCGGCCTTGGGGTCGTCCCAGCCCAGCACCACGCGGATCTGCGCCGGGGTGCGCAGGTTGTTGGCTTCATAGAATTGCACGCGTTTGAGGGACTGACCTTCGGAACTGCGCACCTCGACGCTGTTGGAGCCGGCGCCGAACGCATACGGCCGGGCGAACCGTCCTTCTTCGTCGGTATAGAGATTCAGTGGATTGCCGTTGACCGCCAGGCTGTGGGGCTGGCGCGCCGTGCCCATCGCCTTGATCTGGCCTTCGATCATCGTGCGGTTGCGCTGGATGCCGCGATCGATGGGTGGCGTGGGATACGCGACTTGCGGGTTTTCCGTACGATCGAGCAAGCCGCTGTAGCGCCAGCCGCCGACCGGCTCCGACATTTCAGCCGAAGGCGCGGCCCACGCCAACGGCGCACCGAGCAACACGATCAATAAAGAAAGAAAACGCACGTATGCCTCCTGCCATGCACGACGCAACCCGGCGCCCTTCCAGGGCGCTGCTTGTGATTATTCGGGTTTCGTCTGAAGGCCCCGTTACAAGGCAATGCTGTTCACTTAAGGCAATCGATAAACCCGTGGCGAGGGAGCTTGCTCCCGCTGGGCCGCGAAGCGGCCCCAAAACCTGCCAATTGCGGCGTATCAGACACACCGCACCCGCCGGTTTACGACTGCTTCGCAGCCGAGCGGGAGCAAGCTCCCTCGCCACAGGGTCATCATTTTTCTTAAGTGAACGGCATTGCCGTTACAAGGGGCTGTAGATGGCGCGAAGAGTAGCCATTTGACGGATTTTTCACAATCGGGGAACACGCGATTCTGTGTGGGAAATCACGTACTGAGAGGGGCGTGAGCCGAATAGGGGATTTATTCGGCTCACGAAATGAGCCGAATACGGAACCCGACGTCACTTCTGACGAAATCCCGTGGCGAGGGAGCTTGCTCCCGCTGGGCTGCGCAGCAGCCCCAAACCCGCCGGGTTGATCCAGTTTGCGACCGCTGCGCGCTCGAGCGAGAGCAAGCTCCCTCGCCACAAAAGCACTGGATCACAGCCCGCGTTACCCCGCCCTGATTTGCCCGAACACCCCATGTCTGCTAGTGTCGCGCCGGTTTAACAGTCAACCGGAATAGCCGCCATGGCCCGCAAAAAAGCTGCATTGGATTTCGAACAATCTCTGGCCGACCTGCAAACGCTGGTCGAACGCCTGGAGAACGGCGAATTGTCGCTGGAAGACTCGCTGACCGCCTTCGAGCAGGGTATCGGCTTGACTCGCGACTGCCAGGCGGCGCTGGCCCAGGCCGAGCAGAAGGTGCAATTGCTGCTCGAACGCGACGGTGAACTGACCGAAGAGCCTTTCGACGCGGAACAACCTGAATGATCGGCGCGTATCAGGCCAGCAGCCAGGCCCGGGTCAATGCTGCACTGGATACCTTGTTCAGCGCCCCGAGCCCGGAACTGGCGCGCCTGTACGAAGCCATGCGCTACAGCGTGATGAACGGCGGCAAACGTGTACGGCCGCTGCTGGCCTATGCCGCGTGCGAAGCCTTGGGCGGCCAGGCCGAACAGGCCAACGGCGCCGCCTGTGCGGTGGAGTTGATTCACGCCTATTCGCTGGTGCACGACGATCTGCCGGCCATGGACGATGACGACCTGCGCCGCGGCCAGCCGACCACCCACAAGCAATTCGACGAAGCCTGCGCGATCCTGGCCGGCGACGGCTTGCAGAGCCTGGCCTTCAGCGCACTGCTGGACCCGGCCCTGAGCGATTGTCCGGCGCAGGTTCGCCTGGACATGGTCAGCGCCCTGGCGTTGGCCGCAGGCCCTGCCGGAATGGTCGGCGGCCAGGCCATCGACCTGGGCGCGGTGGGCCTGAAGCTGGGCCAGAGCGCGCTGGAATACATGCACCGGCACAAGACCGGCGCCTTGATCGAAGCCAGCGTCAAGCTCGGCGCCCTGGCCAGCGGTCGGGCCACCCCCGCACAACTGCAAGCCTTGCAGACCTACGCCCGGGCCATCGGCCTGGCGTTCCAGGTGCAGGACGACATCCTCGACGTCGAAAGCGATACCCAGACCCTGGGCAAACGCCAAGGCGCCGACATCGCGCGCGACAAACCGACCTACCCGGCCCTGCTTGGCCTCGATGCGGCCAAGGCCTATGCCCTGGAGTTGCGCGACCAGGCCCTGGCCGCGCTGCGACCCTTTGACGCGGCGGCCGAGCCGTTGCGCGACTTGGCGCGTTATATCGTCGAACGACGCAGCTGATACAAGGTCAACCCTAAAGATTGCGTATCGGCCAAGTTCCGGCCTACGCGTGGGCAGCTTGCGATGCATAAGGTAAACTGCCGCCTCTTTCTATACCTATAACGATTCGCCTGATGCCCACGACGTTTCAAGAGATCCCCCGCAAGCGCCCGACCACGCCCCTGCTGGACCGCGCCAACACGCCGGACGGCCTGCGTCGCCTGGGTGAAGCCGAGCTGGAAACCCTGGCCGATGAGTTGCGCCTGGAATTGCTCTACACGGTCGGCCAGACCGGTGGGCACTTCGGTGCAGGCCTGGGCGTCATCGAGCTGACGATCGCGCTGCATTATGTGTTCGACACCCCGGACGACCGGTTGGTGTGGGACGTCGGACACCAGGCCTACCCGCACAAGATCCTCACCGATCGTCGCGAGCGCATGGGCACGCTGCGCCAGAAGGATGGCATCGCCGCCTTCCCGCGTCGCTCCGAGAGCGAATACGACACCTTTGGCGTCGGCCACTCCAGTACGTCCATCAGCGCCGCCCTGGGCATGGCGATTGCCGCCCGCCTGCAAAACAGCGAGCGCAAGGCGATTGCCGTGATCGGCGACGGCGCACTGACCGCGGGCATGGCTTTCGAGGCGCTGAACCACGCGCCGGAAGTCGACGCCAACATGCTGGTGATCCTCAACGACAACGACATGTCGATCTCGCGCAATGTCGGTGGGTTGTCCAACTACCTGGCGAAGATCCTTTCCAGCCGTACCTACGCAAGCATGCGCGAAGGCAGCAAGAAGGTCTTGTCGCGCCTGCCCGGCGCCTGGGAAATCGCCCGCCGCACCGAAGAATACGCCAAGGGCATGCTGGTCCCCGGCACGCTGTTCGAAGAACTGGGCTGGAACTACATCGGCCCCATTGACGGCCATGACCTGCCCACGCTGATCGCCACCCTGCGCAACATGCGTGACCTCAAGGGCCCGCAGTTCCTGCACGTGGTCACCAAGAAAGGCAAAGGCTTCGCCCCGGCGGAAGTCGATCCGATCGGCTACCACGCCATCACCAAGCTCGAACCCGTGGACGCCCCGGCGGCCGCGCCGAAAAAAGCCGGCGGACCGAAATACTCCGGCGTCTTTGGCCAATGGCTGTGCGACATGGCCGCTGCCGACCCGCGCCTGGTGGGCATCACCCCGGCGATGAAGGAAGGCACGGACCTGGTGGCCTTCAGCGAACGCTACCCGCAGCGCTATTTCGACGTGGCGATTGCCGAGCAGCACGCCGTGACCCTCGCCGCCGGCATGGCCTGCGAAGGCGCCAAGCCGGTGGTGGCGATCTACTCGACGTTCCTGCAGCGGGCCTACGACCAATTGATCCATGACGTGGCGGTGCAGAACCGCGACGTGTTGTGCGCCATCGACCGCGCCGGCCTGGTGGGCGAAGACGGCCCGACTCATGCTGGCAGCTTCGACCTGTCGTTCCTGCGCTGCATCCCCGGCATGCTGGTGATGACCCCGAGCGATGAAAACGAGCTGCGCAAGATGCTCACCACCGGCCACCTGTTCAATGGTCCGGCGGCGGTGCGCTACCCGCGTGGCACCGGCCCGAACGCGACGATCTCGGCCGACCTCGAGCCCATCGAGATCGGCAAGGGCGTGATTCGCCGCCAGGGCAAGCAAACCGCCCTGCTGGTGTTCGGCGTGCAACTGGCCGAGGCCCTGAAAGTCGCCGAAAAACTCGATGCCACTGTGGTGGACATGCGTTTCGTCACACCCTTGGACGAAGCCCTGGTGCGCGAGATGGCCGGCAGCCATGAACTGCTGGTGACCGTCGAGGAGAACGCCATCATGGGCGGCGCTGGCGCGGCGGTCAGTGAGTTCCTGGCGCGGGAAAACGTCCTCAAGTCGGTGCTGCACCTGGGCCTGCCAGATGCCTACGTCGAACACGCCAAGCCGGCGCAAATGCTGGCCGAATGCGGCTTGGACGAGGTTGGGATCGAAGCGGCGGTGCGTCAACGGTTGCAGTTGTTGGGCTTGTAAGTACAGCCAACACAAGCCCCCTGTGGGAGCGAGCGTGCTCGCGATAGGGGTGTGTCAGCCAATCATTAATTGACTGATCTCCCGCTATCGCGAGCAAGCTCGCTCCCACACTGGCTTGGTGGGAATCAGCATGATCGGAACATCAATGAAACGCCGCCTCACCCTAGCCCTCGCCCTGCTCCCCATCCCCAACCTGCTCGCCGACACCTTCGAACGCGACCAGGCCCTGAAGCTGCCCGATATCGTCCTCCGCGCCAACCGCCAGGTCGAGGCCCGTAACGACAGCAGCGCCGCCAACACGATCTTCACCCGCGACGACATCGACCGCCTGCAACCGGCCAGCGTCACCGACCTGCTCAGCCGTGTGCCTGGTGTGCAAGTGGCGCCCCTGGGTGGGCGCGGCAGCCTGCCGGGGATTTACATTCGCGGCACCAAATCAGCCCAGAGCCTGGTAGTGGTGGACGGCCAGCGCATCGGCAACGCCACCTCCGGCGACAGCAACCTGCAGCGCCTGTACATCAACCAGATCGAGCGCGTGGAAGTGCTGCGCGGTTCGCGCTCGGTGATCTACGGTGCCGATGCCGTGGGCGGGGTGATCCAGATTTTCACCCGGCGCGGCAGCGAGCAAGGCCTGCAACCGCGCCTGCATGTGGGGGTCGGCAGCCACCAGACCTGGGAGCGCAGTGTAGGTCTGTCCGGCGGCGATGAGCAGACCCGCTTCAACCTCGGCGCCAGCCTCGACGACAGCGCCGGCAGCAATCGGACCCACGACTCCTACGCCAGCGACCGCGACAACGATGCCAATCGCAACCAGTCCTTCAGCCTGAGCCTGAGCCATGCCGCCAGCGATGACTTGGAAGTTGGCCTGAACCTGCTGGATAACCGCGGCAAGAGCGAATACGACAACCCGGCCGCCATCGAATCCCTGCCCCAGCAACCCTATAGCGAGTTCGCGGTGAGCAGCTTCAGCACCTATATGGACGGCCGAATCAGCGACAGCTGGAAGTCGCGCCTGGAACTGGGCCACAGCGAAAACCGCGAAAAAACCTTCGACAAGCTCAGCGACGTCCGCGAAGTCTTCAACACCTACCGCGATTCCGTGACCTGGCAGAACGATGTGACCCTGAACGCGCGCAACAGCCTGATCGTGGGTGGCGATTGGTATCAGGACCGGGTCAACAGCAGCACGCCGTTCGACGAAGACAGCCGTTGGAACCGCGCAGCGGTTATCCAGCACCGCTTCCAGGCCGAAACCTTTTCGACAGAGCTGGGCCTGCGCCGCGACCAGAACCAGCAATTTGGTGGACAGAACAGTTGGAGCGGCACGCTGACCCTGCCGGTCAACCCGGACAACGACGTGCTGCTGACCTACAGCGAGAGCTTCCGCGCGCCAACCTTCAACGACCTGTACTACCCGGAGTACAGCAACCCGGATTTAAAACCCGAGACAGCCAAGAGCTACGAACTGCAATGGCGCAGCCAACTGAGCGACAGCGCCCGCCTGGAAACCTCGC
Source organism: Pseudomonas sp. CG7 (assembly GCF_023701885.1). NCBI lineage: Bacteria > Pseudomonadati > Pseudomonadota > Gammaproteobacteria > Pseudomonadales > Pseudomonadaceae > Pseudomonas > Pseudomonas sp. CG7. Next base: position 22,768 of record NZ_JABAEE010000014.1, read on the forward strand.
TGTACCGCACCGACCTGGAGGACGCGATCATCTTTGGCCGCGACTCCCGCCCTCAGAACGTCGCCTCGGCGCGGATCAACGGTTTCGAGATGGCCTACCTGCAGGACGTATTCGGCTGGCAGGGCAATCTGGCCCTGGCCATCATCGACCCACAGGACCGCGACAGCGGCCACACCCTCGCCCGCCGCGCCCGGCGGACGTTGAGCCTGGACCTGGATCGGCAATTCGACCGGCTGGGCCTGGGCGCCACCTGGCAAGCGGTGAGCAGCAGTTACGACGACGAAGACAACCGCAACGCCCTGGGCGGCTATGCCCTGCTCGGGTTGCGCGCCACTTGGGCGTTGACCCGGGAGGTGAAGCTGGAGATGAAGGTGGATAACCTGTTGGACAAAGGGTACAGCCGGGCGCTGTATAGCCATGATGGAGGGCAGTATGGGTATCGGGAGGAAGATCGGAGTTGGTTGTTTGGGGTGACTTGGACCCCGGCACTCTGATCTGGGATTTGTAGTGCCTGGGCCGGCCTCTTCGCGAGCAAGCTCGCTCCCACAATTTGATCTGCTGTGGATACAAAATCAGCAGTCACCACATCCCCTGTGGGAGCGAGCTTGCTCGCGATTGCAGGCGCCGCGGTCTACCGATCTGGCGCAATCAACTCACACAACCGCGCCGTCGCCTCGATCATCTGCCCACTGGGCCGCTCCAGCCCCTTGTCATTGACCAGCAGCAATCGCCCCTGCGCCACCGGCCAGGTTTTCCAGGCATCGAGCTGCGCCTGTTCGGTGGCGAGGATGACCTGTGGATTGCGCTGCAGCACCGCTTCCACACTCACCTGCGGAGCCGGCACGCTCAGGTCGGCGAAGACGTTGCGCGCCCCGCACACCGCCAGCGCATCACTGATGATCTGCCCGCCACCGACGGTGTATAGCGGCCGGTCCCAGACTTGGTAGAACACCGGCAACGGCGGGTCCCGTCGATAGCGCTGGCGTAACCCCTCAAGACGCACGCGCAACTGCGCCGCCCGCTGCACGCCGCGCTCCGGACGACCGAGTTGCAAGGCGATGGTTTCGACTTGCGTGATGAGGTGGTCGAGGCTGCGAGGCTCGGCGGTATGGATGGGAATACCCAGCGTTTTAAGCTGCTCGCGCTGGGCCGGGCCGACACTGCCGGGCCAGAGCAGGAGAAGATCGGGCTTGAGGCTGAGCAAGCGCTCCATCTCCAGTTGCCCGTAGCGGCCCACCGAGGGCACTGCCTTGAGCACCGGCGGACGATCACCGCCATCCAGCACGCCCACCAACAGGTCGGCGGAATCCAGCTCAACGACAATTTCCGACAGCGACGGCGCGAGACTGACGACCCGCGAGGCCGCCATCGTCGAGGCGCTGACGGCCAGCAGCAAGACCGCCAGCCAGCGGCTCATCAGCCGAGTTGACGCGGGATGCGGTACAGGTAGAACAACACGGCGGTCGACAAGGCCAGCAGCATCAACGGCACCGCTTCCAGCCCAACGAACACCGCCAGGGCGCCAACCCAGGCCGGCAACCCGGCCACCAGCAAAGCGGCGCGGCGACGGGCCGCCAAATCAATCCAGGCCAGGGGTTCTTCGGGCGTGTCGAGGGCTTTCTGGGTGGTGATCAAGGCCTGTTTATACGGCCCGAAGAAGCGCAGGCTGACAAACATCGACGCCACGCCGGCAATGAACAGCGGCATCGCCAGCACTGGCAGAATCGCTTCGCCCTGGCCGAACACCGCGTTGATCACAAACAAGGGCAGCAAGGCCAGGGCCAGGTATTGCCACCAACTGACCGACAGCCGCCGCCGAACCTGACCGCGCGTCACGCCCGATCAACCTCGCCCTGGTGCTCGTTGCCCATCATGTGGTCGAGCTTGCTGGCCTTGGTCGCCAGGTAGAGTTTGTTGTGGGGGTTGTGACCGGTGTGCAGCGGCACACGCTCGGCCACCACGATGCCCATGTCGGTCAACGCCTTGACCTTGCGCGGGTTGTTGGTCATCAAGCGCAGCGACTTGACGCCCAGGTGCTCCAGCATCGGCAGGCATATGCTGTAGTCACGCAGGTCGGCGGCAAAGCCCAGGCGTTCGTTGGCTTCCACGGTATCGGCGCCGCCGTCTTGCAGCTCATAGGCGCGGATCTTGTTCAACAGGCCAATGCCACGGCCTTCCTGGCGCAGGTACAGCAACACGCCACGGCCTTCCCGGGCGATGGCCTGCAGCGCGGCCTCGAGTTGCGAACCGCAATCGCAGCGCTGGCTGAACAATGCATCGCCCGTCAGGCATTCGGAATGCAAGCGGCCCAGCACCGCAGAACCGTCGGCGACATCACCCAGGCTCAGCACGACGTGCTCACGGCCGGTGGCCTCATCGAGAAAACCATGCATGGTGAATTGCGCAAAGGGCGTTGGCAGCTTGGAAGCGGCAACAAAAACGACAGGCACCGGTGTGCTCCTGATCTAGTACTGGAGATTCGCAGAGGCGGGCATTGTAACAGCACGATCTGACAGACGCTTAGGCTGAATTATCGGCCAGTGGCCTGTGTGGTTAGTTCGTTAGTTCAAATTCGGATGCCAGAAGTCCATAACCAAGGCGCTGTGACGAGTCATAGCCCGCTATGGCGAGGAGCAGCAACGCGGGATATGGGCTTCTGGCGCCGAAGTTGACTAACAGAACTGACCACACAGGCCACTAGTATCGAAAAGTTTGATCAAGGCTTCGGTGGCTTGCCGTGCTCGTCAAAAGGATAGGGTTGCTTCCACTGTTCGAAAATCGGCTTCAACTGGCCGCTCTTCACCAACACTTCCATGCGCTGGTCAAACAGCGCACGCAGCACACGACCGTTTTCAGTGTTGGCGAAGCCCAGGTACAGCGGCAAATTAATCAACGGTGAGAGTTTGAATTGCTTGGGATCATCGGCCTTGGCGAGCACTTCTTCGATTTCCATCGACGCATCGATGTAGAAATCCGCTCGCTCATGAATCAGCATCGGCAAGATACCCACCGCCCGGTGGATCTCATTGAAACGCCGGATGTTGGGCAGGTAATTGTTGTATTCGTACCCGCGCATCCATACCAGCCGATAGTTGCCAATCGTCGCCAGGGTGGGCGTCGGCTTGGAGGCCAACCCCAGGGCATAGATGTGATCGACGTCGTAGTGCCACTTCGGGTAGAGCACGCCTTCGGACTCATCCCGATAGGCGCCGACCTGCACGTCAACTTCGCCACGCTGTACCAACCCGATCGAGCGGGTGTAGGGCACGCTGCGGATTTCCAGCTTGACGCCTTCGGGCTCGAACACCGCCCGCAAGATATCCCAGCCCATGCCCTGGCCATCGGCCTGGGTGTAGTCGGCCCACTCCTCGCTGGCCGCGCGGACCTTGGCGGGCAATGGCGCCGACTGGGCCGCCCCCGCTGCCACACAGGCTCCCAAACACAGCAACAGCAGTAGTGCGCGGCTTACGCCCATGCCTGGCTCCTTCAGGTGAAACACCACACCAATCCCTGCATTGCCAGCCAGGCGAACACCCCGGCCAGTACATCGTCGAGCATGATCCCGACACCTCCGTGCACATGCCGATCGATCCAGCGGATCGGCCACGGCTTGAGGATATCGAAGAAACGGAACACCAGAAATCCCGTCAGCAACCAGTACCAGCCTTCCGGTACCAACCACAAGGTGATCCACATGCCGACCATTTCGTCCCAGACGATACCTTCATGATCGTGCACCCTCAGGTCGTCCGCCACTTTGCCACACAGCCAGAAGCCAAATAGCATGGTGATGCCCAGCATCAACCAGTAGCCCCAGTCCGGCAACATCTGCCACAACGGTATGAAGGGTAGCGCAACCAGCGAGCCCCAGGTGCCCGGCGCTTTGGGTAAAGTGCCCGAACCGAAGCCAAACGCCAGGAAATGCCAGGGATTGCGCCAGACCGAAGGCGGAACGAACTCTGCCGGGACCTGGTTGGGATGATCTGTCACGGTGTCTCCCGAAAATGTTGATAGCCCCGTGTTTGCGGGGTAATGTCGTGCCCGACGTCGTCGACCAGCGTGACGCCCTGTCCGGCCAGTACGCTGCCGATCACATGGATCGGCCCGCCTTCGGCCTGCAACGCCGGCCATCGGCTTGGTGGCACGGCGAACAACAGCACGTAATCGTCACCACCGCTCAGGGCGGCCTGCTCAGCATCCGCCCGGCCAAAAAACGCTAGCAGAGCGTTGGACAGCGGCAGTCGGTCCCGTTCCACCTGCAAGGCCACCCCGGATGCCTGGGCGATATGCCCGCAATCGGCCAGCAAGCCATCGGAAATATCCATCGCCGCGCTGGCCTTGCCCCGCAACGCCAGGCCCAAGGCGATCTGGGGTCGCGGTGACCAATAATGAGCCAGCAGCGGCTCGGCGATGGCGGGCTCGGCGTGACGCTGGCCAAGCACCAACGGCAATGCGCCGGCGGCATTGCCCAACTCGCCGCCGACGCACAGCAGGTCGCCGGGCTGCGCGCCGCCGCGGGTCAAGGCCTGGCTGCCAGGCACATGGCCGAATACCGTCAGGGTCAGGCTCAACGGCCCGCGCGTGGTGTCGCCTCCCACCAGCGCCACGCCACAGGCCTGGGCCATCTGGTTCAGTCCGCGGGCATAGGCTTGCAGCCAATCGGTGGTCACCGTCGGCAAGGTCAAGGCAAGGGTAAAGGCGAAGGGCTTGGCGCCCATCGCGGCCAGGTCGCTGACCGCCACGGCCAGCGAGCGCTGGCCGAGCAGGAACGGATCGCAAGGGTCTGGAAAGTGTACGCCGGCCACGAGCGTGTCGGTGGACACCGCCAGCTGTTCCCCGGGAGGAACGGCCAGCAGGGCGCAGTCGTCGCCGATCCCCAGCGCAACGCCCTCGCCGCCCTGCGCACAAGGCGCGGCGGCGAAGTAGTTACGGATCAGCTCGAACTCACCCATTAAGTGTCGCTCAAGCGCCAATCAGCGCTTGAACGCCTTCACTTCGGCTTCACGCAGGCGTGGGGCGAGCTTGTCGAGCACACCGTTGACGAACTTGTGGCCATCGGTGGAACCGAAGACTTTCGCCAGCTCGATCCCTTCGTTGATCACCACGCGGTACGGCACGTCGACGCGCTGCATCAGTTCCCAGGTGGACAGGCGCAACACCGCCAACTCAACCGGGTCCAGCTCGTCGATCGTCAGGTCCAGGCAAGGTGCCAGGGCGATGTCGATCTCGGTCTTGTGAGCCGGCACGCCATGCAGGATCTCGCGGAAATAAGCACCGTCGACATCACTGAAATCGTTATCGACCCGAAATTGCGCTTCGATCTCGTTCAGCGATTGCTTGGCCATGTGCCATTGGTACAGCGCTTGCGTCGCGAGCTGACGGGCTTCGCGGCGCTTGACGCTTTTCGACGGCTTGCCGGCATCCGCAGGCTTTGGATCGCGCGGGTTGAAACGATCGCTTTCGTCGCTAATCACTTGGCCTCCAACTGCGCCAGCAGGCTGACCATTTCCAGGGCGGACAGGGCAGCTTCGGCACCTTTGTTACCGGCCTTGGTGCCGGAACGTTCGATGGCTTGCTCGATGGAATCAACGGTCAGCACGCCGAAAGCGACCGGCACGCCGAATTCCATGGACACCTGGGCCAGGCCCTTGGTGCATTCGCCAGCCACGTATTCGAAGTGCGGAGTACCGCCACGAATGACCGCGCCCAAGGCGATGATCGCCGCATATTCGCCCTTTTGAGCGACTTTCTGCGCAACCAGCGGAATTTCGAAGGCGCCAGGGGCGCGGATGATAGTGATGTCGCTTTCGCTCACGCCATGGCGAACCAGGGCATCGACCGCACCGCCCACCAGGCTCTCGACCACGAAACTGTTGAAACGGCCCACTACCAGAGCGTAGCGGCCTTTGGGGGCGATGAAGGTACCTTCGATGGTCTTCAGGGTCATTCGTCAGATCTCTTAAAGAGCCAGAGCGCGTTCTATACGCGCTCCTTCAGTGATATTAGCCACGAATACTAACTTCAATCGAGGACGAAGGCCCCTGTGGGAGCGAGCTTGCTCGCGATGGCGCCAGATCAGCAACACGGTTGTTACCTGACACATTGCTATCGCGAGCAAGCTCGCTCCCACAGGAGGCCCCTTTCTCAATTGAATGAGGTCATTATTCAGAGGGCACGTATTCTACAACTTCCAGATCGAAACCGGATATCGCATTAAATTTCATCGGTGCGCTCATCAGGCGCATTTTACGCACGCCCAGGTCCCGAAGGATCTGCGAACCGGCACCGACAATGCTGTAGGTGGTCGGTTTTTTCGGCGCCGCCTGGTCGGCGGTTTCGCGGATGTGCGCCAGCAGCACGTCGCCATCAAGCGGGTGCCCGAGCAGCAACACTACGCCGCTGCCGGCCTCGGCCACGGCGGCCATGGCGGCCCGCAGGCTCCAGCGGCCGGGTTGCTTGACCATCAGCAGGTCGCGCAGCGGGTCCATGTTGTGCACCCGCACCAGGGTCGGCTCTTCGGCGCATACGGTGCCCAAGGTCAGCGCCATGTGCACGTCACCTTCCACCGAGTCGCGGTAGGTCACCAGGTTGCACTGCCCCAGTTCGCTGTCCAGTGGCTGCTCGGCAATCCGCTGAACGGTACGTTCATGGATCATCCGGTAGTGGATCAGGTCGGCGATGGTGCCGATCTTGATGTTGTGTTCGGCGGCGAAGGTTTCCAGTTCCGCGCGACGGGACATGGTGCCGTCGTCGTTCATCACTTCGCAGATCACGCCGCTGGGTTCGAAACCGGCCATGCGCGCCAGGTCGCACGCCGCTTCGGTGTGGCCGGCGCGGGCCAGGGTGCCGCCGGCCTGGGCCATCAGGGGGAAGATGTGGCCGGGGCTGACGATGTCTTCGGCCTTGGCGTCCCGGGCGGCAGCGGCCTGTACGGTGCGTGCGCGGTCAGCGGCGGAGATCCCGGTGGTCACGCCCTCGGCGGCCTCGATGGACACGGTGAACTTGGTGCCGAAGCCCGAGCCGTTGCGCGGCGCCATCAGCGGCAGCTTCAACAGCTCGCAGCGCTCGCGGGTCATCGGCATGCAGATCAGCCCGCGGGCATGCTTGGCCATGAAGTTGATGTGCTCGGCCTTGCAGCATTCGGCGGCCATGATCAGGTCGCCTTCGTTCTCGCGGTCTTCGTCATCCATGAGGATGACCATCTTGCCTTGGCGGATGTCTTCAACCAGTTCTTCGATGCTATTGAGCGCCACGCGGCACCCCCTTGGGTCAGGATTTGAGGTAGCCGTTGGCGGCCAGAAAACTTTCAGTGATGTTACCGGCTGCAGGCTCTGCGGCCTTGTCGCCCAACAGCAGGCGCTCGAGGTAACGGGCCAGCAAGTCGACTTCCAGGTTGACCCGGCGACCTGGCCGGTACGAAGCCATGATGGTTTCGCTCAACGTGTGGGGAATGATCGTCAGCAGGAATTCGGCGCCGTCCACCGCGTTGACCGTCAGGCTGGTGCCGTCGACGGTGATCGAGCCTTTATGGGCGATGTACTTGGCCAGTTCCTTCGGGGCGCGGATGCGAAATTCCACGGCCCGGGCGTTATCCGTGCGCGAGACCACTTCGCCGACGCCGTCCACGTGGCCGCTGACCAGGTGCCCGCCCAGGCGAGTGGTGGGGGTCAGGGCTTTTTCCAGGTTGACCGGGCTGCCGCTCTTGAGGTCGTTCATGGCCGTGCAGTCGAGGGTTTCGCGGCTGACGTCCGCCAGGAAACCGTTGCCCGGCAATTCGACGGCGGTCAGGCACACGCCGTTTACCGCGATGCTGTCGCCCAGCTTGACGTCGCTCAGGTCGAGCTTGCCGGTTTCGACATGGACCCGCACATCGCCGCCCTTGGGGGTGAGTGCACGGATGCTGCCGATGGATTCGATGATGCCGGTAAACATGGAGTCCTCCTCGAGAACGGGCCGCCGCTTGAGCGAAAGCCGGGAATTATACGCTGGCCGGTGGAACGGGAACGGCGATGACTCGCCAGTCATCGCCCACGGCGCGGATTTCGGTGATTTTCAGCGCCGGGGCGTCGTTCATCTGCGCCAGCGGCCAGTCCAGCAGTGGCCGCGCCGAAGAACCGAGGAATTTGCCAGCGATGAAAATCTGGAACTCATCCACCAACCCCAGCCGGGCGAAAGCCCCCGCCAGGCGCGGACCGGCCTCCACCAGCACCTCATTGACGCCACGGCCCGCCAGCTCCACCAGCAGGCGATGCAGATCGACCTGGCCGTCATCGCCGGCCACGATCATGCATTCGGGACCGTTGGCGTATTGTTCTTCCACCGCCATGCAGGTAGCGACCAGCGCCGGGCCGGCCTTGAAAAACGCCGCATCCAGCGGCACCCGCAGGCGCCCGTCCACCAGCACCCGCAGCGGCGGGCGGCTCATGACCAACGCGGTCTGCTCGGCATCGAGCCCCAGTTCATCGGCGCGCACGGTCAACCGGGCGTTGTCCGCCAGCACCGTGTCGGCGCCGGTCAGCACCACGCTGGCCTGGGCGCGCAGGCGTTGCACCGCCGAGCGTGCAGCCGGGCCGGTGATCCACTGGCTTTCGCCGCTTTCCATGGCGGTGCGGCCATCAAGGCTCATGGCCAGCTTGACCCGCACGAACGGCAGGCCCTGTTCCATGCGCTTGAGAAAACCTTCATTGAGCGTGCGCGCTTCGCCTTCCAGCACGCCGCTTTGCGTGGCGATGCCGGCCTGGGCCAGGCGCTGCAGGCCGCGACCGGCGACTTCCGGGTTGGGGTCCTGCATCGCTGCCACCACCCGCGCCACGCCGGCATTGACCAACGCATCGGCACACGGCGGCGTACGCCCGTGATGGCTGCACGGTTCGAGGGTCACGTAGACCGTGGCGCCCCTGGCATTATTGCCGGCGGCACGCAGGGCATGGACTTCGGCATGGGGCTCGCCGGTGCGGATGTGCCAGCCTTCGCCGACAACCTGCCCGTCCCGCACGATCACGCAACCGACCCGGGGATTGGGGTGGGTGGTGTAGTGACCGCGCCGTGCCAACTCCAGGGCACGGGCCATGTAATGGGCGTCGAGGACGGCCTGCTGCGCCGAGGCGGTCATTGTTTCACCGGTTCGCGGGCCAGGCGGTCGATTTCTTCGCGGAACTCGTTCAGGTCCTGGAAGCGTCGGTATACCGAGGCGAAACGGATGTAGGCGACTTCGTCGAGCTTCTGCAGCTCGGCCATCACCAGCTCTCCGACCACCAGGGACTTGACCTCGCGCTCGCCGGTGGCCCGCAGCTTGTGCTTGATGTGCACCAGCGCCGCTTCCAGGCGTTCGACGCTCACCGGGCGTTTTTCCAGGGCGCGCTGCATGCCGGCGCGCAGTTTTTCTTCGTCGAACGGCTGGCGGCTGCCGTCGGTTTTGATCAGGCGCGGCAACACCAGTTCAGCGGTCTCGAACGTCGTGAAACGTTCGCCGCAAGCCAGGCATTCGCGGCGGCGGCGGACTTGTTCGCCCTCGGCGACCAGTCGCGAGTCGATGACCTTGGTGTCGTTGGCACCGCAGAAGGGACAGTGCATGGTGGCAGGCAACAAAAAAAGGGAGGGCCATGGTAGCGCATCCCACTGGCAAGACAAGCCATAGGGTTTACGGTATACAGACGGGCTTACCGTCAGATCCATGGAATTCACCTTGCTGGAGCCACACATGCCGCTACGATCGCTCGTTTTGCTCAGTTTTTTCAGCCTGCTGATGGCGTGCAGCAGCGATGCCCCAAAGCCCGCCGCTCCTGCTCCGGCCCCCGCGCCGAAACAGGCTCAGGAAAAGGCCCGGCAGGCCACCGAGCTGGGGCCGCTGCCGGCGCATCAGCGTGAGTTGAGCGGCACCTTGCAAGGCGTGCCGGCCGGTGCCGAGGTCGAATTGGCGTTGCTGGTGATCGACGAGAAAGACCGTCCGCAGCAATTGCTCGCCAGTTCCAGCCTGATCGGCACCAATCAGGCCCTGCCCTTCCGCCTGCGCTTCAACCCGCAAGCCTTCCCGGTCGGCGCCCGCGTGGAACTGCGTGGCCGCGCCAGCCAGTCCGGCCAGTTGATCCTGCACTTGCCGGAGCAACGCATCAGTCAACCGACCACCCAGGCGTTGGGCACCCTGCAATTCGTCAAAGCCCCATGAATGCACCGCAAGACTTGCAACGGGCGTTGAGTGAATTGCTGGGCGACGCGCGCCTGGTGGCTTGTCCGCTACCCGGCACTGACTTGAAGTTGTGGCTGATCGACGGCGACAACATGGATCGCGCCTTCAGCCCGGAAGAAACCCGGCGCATCCTCCACGAGCCGCCCTATTGGAGTTTCTGCTGGGCCAGCGGCCTGGCGATGGCCCGCTACCTGGCCGAACAGCCGCGGTGGGTCGAGGGCAAGCGGGGGTTGGATTTTGGCGCCGGCTCCGGCGGGGCAGGCATCGCGGCGGTCAAGGCCGGGGCGCTGGAAGTGGTGGCCTGCGACCTGGACCCATTGGCGATTGCCGCCTGCCAGGCCAATGCCGCGCTCAACGGCGTGGCGCTGGGTTATTCGACGAATTTTTTCGCCGAGGCTGATCGCTTCGACCTGATTCTGGTCGCCGACGTGCTCTACGACCGGGCCAACCTGCCGCTGCTCGATCAATTCCTCAGCCGTGGCCGCGAGGCATTGGTGGCCGATTCCCGGGTGCGGGATTTCCAGCATCCGCTGTACCGGCGCATCGAAATGCTCCAGGCCATGACCCTGCCGGACCTGGCCGAGCCGGAGGAGTTTCGGCATGTGAGCCTGTACCACGCTCGGCGCTGACTCATAGAAGCATCGCGAGCAAGCTCGCTCCCACAGGGCCCGCATGAACACTTGAGATTCCTGTGGGAGCGAGCTTGCTCGCGATAAGGCCCTGCCAATCAATACACCTCTCACTGCCACCCCGCTTTCAGCCACCCCCCACCAAGCCGTATAGTTGCCCCATTCAAGCGCTCTACGAGATTGCCCATGACTCAGGAAACGCCCTACATCTTCGACGCCACCACGGCCGATTTCGATCAGTCGGTGATCGCCAACTCTTTCCACAACCCGGTGCTGGTGGACTTCTGGGCCGAGTGGTGCGCGCCGTGCAAGGCGCTGATGCCGATGCTGCAAAGCATTGCCGAGAGCTACCAGGGCGAACTGCTGCTGGCCAAGGTCAACTGCGACATCGAGCAGGACATTGTCGCCCGTTTCGGCATTCGCAGCCTGCCGACCGTGGTGTTGTTCAAGGACGGCCAGCCCGTGGATGGCTTTGCCGGTGCCCAGCCGGAATCGGCGGTGCGGACGATGCTCGAACCCCATGTGCAAATGCCGCCGCCGGCCGCGGCCGATCCGTTCGAACAGGCCCAGGCGCTATTCGACGACGGTCGTTTCGCCGATGCCGAAGCCGTGCTCACGGTATTGCTGGGTGAAGACAACACCAACGCCAAGGCCCTGATCCTGTACGCCCGCTGCCTGACCGAGCGCGGCGAGCTGGACGAAGCGCAGACGGTACTCGACGCGGTGAAAAGCGACGAGCACAAGGCCGCCCTCGCCGGTGCCAAGGCGCAGATCCAGTTCCTCGGCTTGGCCAAGCACCTACCGGACGCCGCCGACCTCAAGGCCCGCCTGGCGAAAGACCCGCAGGACGATGAAGCGGTGTACCAACTGGCGATCCAGCAACTGGCGCGCCAGCAGTACGAAGCGGCCCTCGATGCGCTGCTCAAGCTGTTCGTGCGTAACCGCGGCTACAGCGAAGGCCTGCCCCACAAGACCTTGTTGCAGGTGTTCGAACTGCTGGGCAACGACCATCCGCTGGTGACGAGCTATCGCCGCAAGCTGTTCGCCGCGCTTTACTGACCGACCCAACTGTAGAGCGGTGTATCGGCGCCGCTCAGCACCTTGACCTCGGCGCTATGGCGCAAGCGCACCAACACGCGCTTGCCCGCCGAGGCGCTGCCGGTCAGGCCTTCGAGCTGTTCCAGCAGGTCCGGGCCGCTCAGTTGGCCGGCCTTGCGCAGCAGCTCCTTGGCGATCTGCCACTGGGCATCATCTTGATTCGCCGGTTTGGCCGCAGGCGCCACTACGTTCTCGGACTTGGCCACTTGCAACTGCGCGCCGAGCTGCGCCCAGTCGCCCTCATCCATCTCAATCGTCAAGTCCACCGGCCATTCGCCAACGGTTCCGCGTATCCGCAACATCACCGTGCTCCTGAATATTTCATGTACGCATGCTCCCATGGCCCTTGCGCGACGCCAAGCAGCCGGTCAAACTCTGCACACTTTCGTTATAAGATTACATAACCTTTTCGGAGACTCGTCATGCGTCGTCTGCTTCTCGCTTTGCCGTTCGCCTTGCTGCCATTGGCTGTCGCTCACGCGGCGGTGGAGCATGACCACGATCATGATCACGAACATGGCAGCCTCGGCGCCCATGAACACGGTGTCGCTCGATTGAACGCTGCCCTGGATGGCCAGACCCTTGAACTGGAGCTGGAAAGCCCGGCAATGAACCTGGTGGGCTTCGAACACGCCGCCACCAGCGATGCCGACAAGGCCAAGGTCGCCGCCGTACGCGCACAGCTGGACAAGCCGCTGGCGCTGTTCAACCTGCCGGCCGCCGCCACGTGCACCGTGGCCCAGCAGGAACTGGAAAGCCCGTTGTTTGGCGATGAACCGGACCACGATCACGACCATGACGAGGACGCTGATGGCGACGAGCACCACGGCGAGCACAGCGAGATCCATGCCCCCTACCAGTTCACCTGTGCTGCCCCTGGCGCCTTGAAGAACCTGGACCTGGCCACACTGTTCAAAACCTTCCCGGCCACCCAGAAAATTCAGGTACAACTGATCAGCCCGAGCGGCCAGCAAGGTGTGGAAGTGACGGCCAAGGCGCCAGCCCTGAAATTCTGATTCATCGCAAAACCCAAATGTGGGAGCAAGCCTGGTGGGAGCAAAGCTTGCTCGCGATAGCAGTCCAACCGTCAGCTACCCAGTTGAATGTGATGGCCTCATCGCGAGCAAGCTCGGCTCCCACAGGTCTTCCACAGGTTCCACTTTGAAGCGACAAACATGACCCAAGCACTCATCGAACTGTCCGACCTGGGCTTCAGTTGGCCCGGGCATCCGCCCTTGCTGGATATCCCGGCGTTTCGCCTGGAAGCCGGCGAAACCTTGTTCCTCAAGGGCCCGAGCGGCAGCGGCAAGCCCCCGTTGCTGGGGCTTCTGGGCGGGGTGCAGACGCCGGATCGCGGCAGCATCCGCCTGCTGGGCCAGGAACTCAGCGAACTGGGCGCCGGCCGCCGCGACCGCTTTCGCGTGGACCACACCGGCTACATTTTCCAGCAATTCAACCTGCTGCCGTTTCTCTCGGTGCGCGAGAACGTCGAACTGCCCTGCCATTTCTCCAAGCTGCGTGCGCAACGGGCCATCCAGCGCCATGGCAGTGTCGATCAAGCCGCCGCCACGCTGCTGGCCCACCTGGGCTTGACCGATGCGAAGCTGTTGGAGCGCCGCGCCGACTCGCTGTCCATCGGCCAGCAACCACGGGTCGCCGCGGCTCGGGCGCTGATTGGCCAACCGGAACTGGTGATCGCCGACGAACCCACTTCGGCCTTGGACTACGACGCTCGGGAAAACTTCCTGCGGCTGTTGTTCGCTGAATGCCGCGAGGCCGGCTCGAGCCTGTTGTTCGTCAGCCATGACCAGAGCCTGCCACCGCTGTTCGACCGCCACCTCTCGCTGGCCGATCTCAATCGTGCCGCCACGCCACTCGAGGTTTGAGATGTATTTGTTCCGTCTAGCCATGGCCAGCCTGGCGAACCGCCGCTTCACCGCGATCCTCACCGCATTCGCCATCGCCCTGTCGGTGTGCCTGCTGCTGGCGGTGGAACGGGTGCGCACCGAGGCGCGGGCCAGTTTCGCCAGCACCATCAGCGGCACCGACCTGATCGTCGGCGCCCGCTCCGGCTCCGTGAACCTGTTGCTGTACTCGGTGTTTCGCATCGGCAACGCCACCAACAACATTCGCTGGGACAGCTTCGAGCAGTTCGCCAACAACCCGAAAGTGAAGTGGGCGATCCCCATGTCCCTCGGCGATTCCCATCGTGGTTATCGGGTGATGGGCACCACCGAGGCCTACTTCGAGCACTACCAGTACGGCCGCCGGCAACACCTGGAGCTGGCCGATGGCCGGGCGTTCGCCACCGATCCGTTCGAAGTGGTGCTCGGCGCCGAAGTCGCCGAAGCGCTGCATTACAAGCTCGGTGACAAACTGGTGCTGGCCCACGGCGTGGCGGCGATCAGCCTGGTCAAGCATGACGACAAGCCCTTCACTGTGGTCGGGATTCTCAAGCGCACCGGCACCCCGGTGGACCGCACGCTGCACATCAGCCTCGGCGGCATGGAAGCGATCCATGTTGATTGGAAGAACGGTGTGCCGGCCCAGGGCAACGGACGCATCAGCGCCGACCAGGCCCGCAACATGGACCTCACGCCCCAGGCGATCACCGCGTTCATGCTTGGCCTCAACAGCAAGATTTCGACCTTTGCCTTGCAACGCGAGATCAACGAGTTCCGTGGCGAACCGCTGCTGGCGATCCTGCCCGGCGTAGCCCTACAGGAATTGTGGAGCCTGATGGGCACGGCGGAGAAAGCCCTGTTCGTGATTTCGCTGTTCGTGGTGCTGACCGGGTTGATCGGCATGCTCACGGCAATCCTCACCAGCCTCAACGAACGTCGCCGGGAAATGGCGATCCTGCGTTCGGTGGGCGCGCGGCCGTGGCACATCGCGACGCTGCTTGTGCTCGAAGCCTTTGCCCTGGCATTGGCCGGGGTCACCGCCGGGCTGGCACTGCTGTACATCGGCATCGCCGCCGCCCAGGGTTACGTGCAGTCGGCCTACGGTTTGTACTTGCCGCTGGGCTGGCCGAACGAATATGAATGGACGCTGCTGGCTGGCATCCTGGTCGCCGCCCTGCTGATGGGCAGCGTGCCGGCCTGGCGCGCCTATCGCCAATCGTTGGCCGACGGCCTGTCGATCCGTCTATGAGGACCTTGAAAATGCCCCGCGCCCTGCTAGCGCTGTTGATGATGGTCACCCTGCCGTTGTGGGCGGCCGAGCCGAGGGACCTGGCCTGGTCGGAAATGATCCCGCCGGACGCACCGCCGGAAGTGCCGAACATGACGCCGCTGCATGACCTGTCGAAGATGAGTGATGCGTTGGCCGCCGAAGCCGCGCCCGCGGCCAAGCAGGACCTGCCCAACGCCCCGGTGGTCAAGGCCCTCGACGGCCAGCAGATTCGCTTGCCGGGCTACATCGTGCCGCTGGAAGTCAGCGAGGAAGGCCGCACCACGGATTTCCTGCTGGTGCCATATTTCGGCGCCTGCATCCATGTGCCGCCACCGCCGTCGAACCAGATCGTGCATGTGAAAAGCGAAGTCGGGGTCAAGCTCGATGAGCTGTACCAACCGTACTGGGTCGAGGGGCCGATGCAGGTCAAGCCGTCCACCAGTGAACTGGCCGATGCCGGGTATCAGATGGAGGCTGAGAAGATTTATGTGTATGAGCTGCCGGAGTGAATCTGGCTATTAGTTGTTGCCTGTTAGATAGCTTTCGCGAGCAAGCCCGCTCCCACAGTTTTGATCGCATTCTTCCTGAAGAAACTCGGTCTATTGTGGGAGCGGGCTTGCTCGCGAAGGGGGCCTCGAAATTGACTCATCATCATTTCATTGAGCTGAGTCAATTAAACACCCCCTGACTCATTGAGCTGTGTCAAAAGACCGGGCCAGACGGCTTCGTACCATGGGACATCAAATTTCGATGCCCTTTGGAGCCCCCATGAACAAGTCCTTGCTCAGCGCGTCCCTCGTTGCCCTCGCCCTCGCGGCCCCGCTCGCCCAGGCCCATACCGCCGGCGACATCATCGTTCGCGCCGGTGCGATCACCGTCAACCCGGACGCCGACAGCTCCAGCGTCAAGGTCGACCGTGGCCCCCTGGCCGGCGCCGACCTGGGTGGCAAGGCGACCATGAGCAGCGACACGCAACTGGGCCTGAACTTCGCCTACATGATCACCAACAACCTGGGCATCGAACTGCTGGCGGCCTCGCCGTTCGAGCACGACGTAAAGCTCAAAGGCACCGCCCTGGGCGCGGCCAATGGCAAGCTCGGCACCCTCAAGCACATGCCGCCGACCCTGAGCCTGGTCTACTACCCTCTCGACGCCAAGTCGGCGTTCCAGCCTTACGTCGGCGCGGGCATCAACTACACCTGGATCTATGACGAACACGTCGGCAGCGACGCCAGCGCCAACGGTTTCAGCAACTTTCGCGCAAGCAACAGCTGGGGCATGGCGTGGCAAGTCGGTGCTGACTACATGTTGACCGACAACATCATGATCAACGGCCAGATCCGCTACATCGACATCGACACCACCGCCTATGTGGACAACAACGCCGTGGCCGGCGGCACCCGGGCCAAGGTGGACGTCGATGTGGATCCGTTCGTCTACATGGTGGGGTTGGGCTACAAGTTCTAAGCCCCTACGCAATGGTGAGATGACTACACACCCTGTGGCGAGGGAGCTTGCTCCCGCTGGGCTGCGAAGCAGACCCCAAGAATGTGCGACCGCTTCGCGCTCGAGCGGGAGCAAGCTCCCTCGCCACAGGTTTCACTTGCCGAAAGTCACTGTGGGAGCGAGCTTGCTCGCGATGACGGTGGATCAGCCAACAAAGATGTTGACTGACCTACCGCTATCGCGAGCAAGCTCGCTCCCACAGTTTTTTTGGGGCGGTGAGAGTCTCAGCGCCCCAACAACCGCGCCAGGCCCACGCTCATCGGTGTCTGCTGAGGGAAGCTGAAGCGTTGCAACAGCCGATGGTTGTCCGCCCGGGAATGGCGGATGTCGCCGGAGCGCGCCGGGCCGTAGCTGATCGGCGGCAGGTCCCCCACTACGGCGGCCAGGGCCTGGAGCATCTGCTTGAGGGTCGTGGCCTGGTTCCAGCCGACGTTCACCGCACCCACTTCCACCTCGGGCTTCTCGATGGCCTGCACCAGCAAGTCCACCAGATCTTCCACATAGACAAAGTCCCGCGTCTGCTCGCCGTCGCCAAACACGGTGATCGGCAGGCCTTTCTGCGCCCGTTCGCTGAAGATGCTGATGACGCCCGAATACGGCGAGGACGGATCCTGGCGCGGGCCGTAGATGTTGAAGAAGCGGAACACCACCGGTTCCAGGTCGTGCTGGCGGCGATAGAAATCGAAGTAGAACTCGCTGGCCAGTTTGTCCGAGGCATAGGGTGTGAGCGGGGCCTTGGGGGTGTCTTCGTCGATGGGCTCGCCTTCGCCGTTGTTGCCATAGACCGCCGCGCTGGAGGCGAACAGCACGCGTTTCACCCCGCTCTGGCGCATGGCTTCGCAGACATTCAGGGTGCCGATGAAATTGCTCTGGTGGGTGCGCACCGGGTCATCCACCGAGGCTTGCACCGAAGCCACCGCCGCCAGGTGCGCCACGGCGCTGCAACCGGCCATGGCCCGGGCCACCAGCGCGGCATCGGCGACGTCGCCTTCGATCAGCTCGACCGCCGGGTTGTCCAGCGGCAGGTTGCTGCGCTTGCCGGTGGACAGATCATCGAGGATCCGCACCGCATGCCCCTTGGCGAGCAAGGCGTCGGTCAGGTGCGAACCAATGAAACCCGCACCGCCGGTGATTAAAACAGGGCCTTTAGCCATGGCGATAAAACCTATCCAGTAAGCCCGGGAGTGCCGCGCGCCAGGCGCGGGGCTTGATCCCGAAAGTGTGCAGAATTTTCTTGCAGGCCAGCACCGCGTGCTGCGGTTCTTCCGCGGCGTCCGGCCGTGCGGCATGAGCCTGGGGGGTGGGCGACTCGATGGCCAGCGGATGCAGGGCGCGGGCTTCGGTGAGGATCGCCTGGCCCAGCGCCAGCGGCGTGGTCGCCTCGTGCCCGGCGTAATGATAGGTGCCCCACAGCGGCGCCGCGCAATCGAGCTGCTTGAGCACCGAAATGATCACCCGCGCCGCATCGTCCACGGGCGTCGGGTTGCCGCGACGGTCGTCCGCCAGCAACAGCTCTTCGGGCTGTTCGGCCCGGGCCAGGAAACGGCCGAGGATACCGTCGGCGCTGTCATCCAGCAGCCAGCCGAAGCGCAGCAGTACGTGTTGCGGGCAGGTGGCGCGCACGCTTTGCTCGATCCGCCAGAGCGCCTGGCCACGCACGCCCAAGGGCACCGGCTCGTCCTTTTCGCTGTAGGCCGTGGCGCGGGAGCCATCGAACACGCGATAGCTGGACGGTTGCAACAAGACGATGTTGTGGTGCTGGCACAGCTCGGCCAGGCGCTCGACAGCGCGCTCCTGGCTGGCCAGGCGCTGCTCGCTGACAGCCTCGGCCTGGAACCAGTCGAAGTAGTACGCCAGGTTGATCAAGGCGTCCGGACGGGTATCGTCGAGCAGTTGCGTCAGGCTCGCGGCATCCCAGCCGTCTTCGGGCGGGCGGGGGGCAAGAAAACCGATGTCTTCTTCTGCACCGAGGCGAATCAGCGCCTGCCCAAGGGCATTTCCGCCGCCCAGTAACATAAGGCGCATTCGCATAAAGTCAGCAGGCCCAGTCTATTGGCACAAGAATTTGGTCGATAACGCCCGCAGGCGTTGTCGGAATCGTTGCATTTTGCGGGTTTAGTGCGCAACCGTCATCCGCAATGTGCAGATCACCGGGTTTGTACAGGTCTTGGGGCCCTCATCGCGAGCAAGCTCGCTCCCACAGGGGATCTCCAATGTGCATGCGATCCCTGTGGGAGCGAGCTTGCTCGCGATGAGGCCGGAACAGCCAATGGAGATCCCGGACGGTACTTGCATCTTCCCCACCCCACCCGCCTAAACTGCCCACATGAATCTGCCCCTTGCAGCCAACCACGCCATGGCAGGCTTTCACCCCGCCGTTCGTGCCTGGTTCAGCCAGACCTTCCCGGCGGTCACGGCCGCCCAGGCCCAGGCGTGGCCGTTGATCGGCCAGCGTCGCTCGGTGCTGGTCGCAGCGCCCACCGGCTCGGGCAAGACCCTGACGGCCTTTCTCGCCGTGCTCGATGACCTGGTGCACCGTGGCCTGGAACAAGGCGGCCTGCCGGACCAGACCCTGGTGGTCTATGTCTCGCCGCTCAAGGCCCTGAGCAACGACATCCAGATCAACCTGCAGAATCCCCTGGCCGGCATCACTGAACAGCTGCAGAAAATGGGCTTGCCGCCCTTGCCGATCACCACCGCCGTGCGCACCGGCGACACGCCGCAAAAAGACCGCTCGGCGATGCGCAAGACCGCACCGCACATCCTGGTGACCACGCCTGAATCCCTCTACGTGCTGCTCGGCTCCGATTCCGGCAGACAGATGCTCGCCAGCACCCGCACGGTCATCGTCGACGAAATCCACGCCATCGCCGCCAGCAAGCGCGGCAGCCACCTGGCCTTGAGCCTGGAGCGCCTGCAAGCCCTGTGCGCCGAACCGCTGATGCGCATCGGTTTATCGGCCACGCAAAAACCCATCGAGGCGGTGTCACGGTTTCTCGTCGGCGAAGGACGCGCCTGTGAAATCGTCGACATCGGCCATGCCCGCCCCCGGGACCTGGACATCGAGGTGCCACCGGTGCCGCTGTCGGCGGTGATGGCCAATGACGTGTGGGAGCTGGTCTACAATCGCCTCGCCGAACTGGCCCGGGAACATCGCACCACCCTGGTGTTCGTCAACACCCGGCGCCTGGCCGAACGCCTCAGCCGACACCTGAGCGAACGCCTGGGCAAGGACGCCGTGGCCGCTCACCACGGCAGCCTGGCCAAGGAGTTTCGCCTCGACGCCGAACAACGCCTGAAACGCGGTGAACTGCAGGTACTGATCGCCACGGCGTCCCTGGAGTTGGGCATCGATATCGGCGACGTCGACCTGGTCTGCCAGATCGCCTCGCCCCGCTCGATCTCGGCGTTCCTGCAAAGGGTTGGACGCTCCGGCCATCAGGTCGGCGGCACGCCCAAGGGGCGTCTGATCGCCACCACCCGCGACGACTTGATTGAATGCGCCGCCCTGCTCGACTGCGTGCGCCGAGGCGAACTGGACATCCTGCACATCCCCAAGGCACCGCTGGACGTGCTGGCCCAGCAGATCGTCGCCGAAGTCAGTTGCCAGGAATGGTCGGAACAGGCGCTGCTGGACACCTTCCGCCGCGCCTCGCCTTACGCCGAGTTGGACGACGGGCATTACCAGGCGCTGCTGCAAATGCTCGCCGAAGGCCTCAATGGCCGCCAAGGCGGGCGCAGCGCCTACCTGCACCGCGACGCCGTGACCCGGACCTTGCGCGGGCGCCGGGGCAGCAAGCTGACGGCGGTGACCAGCGGCGGCACCATTCCCGACAATGCCGACTACAGCGTGCTGCTCGAACCCCAGGGCTTGAACATCGGCAGCGTCAACGAAGACTTCGCGGTGGAGAGCATTGCTGGCGACGTATTCCAGCTGGGCCATACCTCCTACCGCATCATTCGCGTCGAGACCGGCCGCGTGCGGGTCGAGGACGCCCAGGGCCAACCGCCGACCATCCCGTTCTGGCGCGGCGAAGCCCCGGGGCGCAGCGCCGAATTGTCTTTCGCCGTGGCGCGCCTGCAAGCCCAGCTCGACCACCTGCTGGCCGCCACGCCGGGCCACCTGCAACCAGCCCTCGACTGGTTGACCGGCACCTTGCGCCTGAACCTCGCCAGCGCCGAACAATTGGTCGATTACCTCGCCCCGGCACGCCTGGCCTTCGGCGCCCTACCGTCCCAGGACACGCTGCTGATGGAGCGGTTTTTCGACGAGTCCGGCGGCACGCAACTGATCCTCCACACCCCCTTTGGCAGCCGCATCAACCGCGCCTGGGGCCTGGCCTTGCGCAAGCGCTTCTGCCGCACCTTCAACTTCGAATTGCAGGCCGCCGCCAGCGAAGACGCCATCGTGCTCTCACTGTCCACCAGCCACAGCTTCGAACTGGACGAGGTCTGGCGCTACCTCAACAGCCACAGCGCCGAGCAGATCCTGGTCCAGGCGGTGCTGGATGCACCGCTGTTCGGCGTGCGCTGGCGCTGGAACGCGGGCGTGGCCCTGGCGTTGCCGCGCTACACCGGCGGGCGCAAGGTCGCCCCGCAAATTCAACGCATGAAGAGCGAAGACCTGATCGCCAGCGTGTTTCCGGACCAGATCGCCTGCCTGGAAAACCTCGCCGGCGAGCGGGAAATCCCCGACCACCCGCTGGTGGAACAGACCCTCGACGATTGCCTGCACGAAGCCATGGACAGCGAAGGCTGGCTGGCATTGTTACGGCGCATGGAAGCGGGCGAGGTGCGCCTGATCAGCCGCGACCTGCCGGCGCCCTCGCCGCTGGCGGCGGAAATCCTCAGCGCCCGCCCCTACACGTTTCTCGACGCCGCGCCACTGGAAGAACGGCGGACCCAGGCGGTGATCAACCGGCGCTGGAGCGATCCACAGGCCACCGACGACCTGGGCGCGCTGGACGCCGAGGCCATTCAATCGGTCCGGGATGAGGCCTGGCCGACGCCGGCCAATCTCGATGAGATGCACGAAGCCTTGATGAGTCTGGCCTGCATCGCCGACAGCGAAGTCGACGCCCACGTGCCGTGGCTGGATTGGTTGCAGGCATTGGCGGCCAGTGGGCGCGCCAGCCACCTGCAGATCAGCGCCGAGCGTGGTTTGTGGGTGCCGCTGGAACGCCTGACCTGCTTGCAAGCCATTTATCCACAGGCCCGGTGGCAACCGGCACTCACACCGTTGGCGGGTTTCGATGAAGCCTGGGACAGTGACGAAGCCCTGGTGGAGGTGCTTCGCGCCCGCCTCAGCGCCTTTGGCCCGCTGCCGTTGAAGGCCATCGCCTACCCGCTGGGGTTGTCGACCCCGCAGGCCACCCAAGCCCTGGCGCAGCTAGAGCAGCAAGGCTACGTGCTGCGCGGGCGGTTCACCCCGGGCACCGCGCAGGAGGAATGGTGCGAGCGGCATTTGCTGGCGCGGATCCATCGCTACACGGTCAAGCGCCTGCGCCGGGAAATCGAGCCGGTGATGTTGCAGGACTTCATGCGGTTCCTGTTCGATTGGCAGCACCTGTCCTCGTCCACCCAGGGCCGGGGCAATGCCGTGCTGCCGTCGATCCTGAGCCAGTTCGAAGGCTACCCGGCCGCCGCGTCAGCCTGGGACAGCGACCTGTTGCCCGGCCGGATCAAGGATTATTCGCCCACTTGGCTCGATGAGTTGTGCCGCAGTGGCAAATGGGTATGGACGCGCCTGAGCGCACGTCAAAAACCGTCTGCCAGTGCCCTGCGCAGCACGCCGGTGGTGTTGCTGCCCCGCAGTCAGGTGGCGTTGTGGAGCAGCCTGGCCGGGCAAACGCCCCTGGATGAACTGTCGCCCAAGACGCAAAAAGTCCATCAGGCCCTCAGTGAACACGGCGCGCTGTTTTTCGATGAGCTGGTCCACGAAGCCCACCTGCTGCGCAGCGAACTGGAAATCGCCTTGCAGGAGCTGGTGGGCGCCGGGTAGGTGAATGCCGACAGCTTTGCCGGCTTGCGCGCCCTGATTACGCCGGCCAGCAAACGCCAGGCCCGTAGCAGCCGGCGCGGGCGCGGCGCGTTTGTCGGCGGCATGGACGACGCCGGACGCTGGGCCTTGTTGCGCCGCAGCCCACCCGCCCCCGTGGAGGGCAACCGCCCCATGCCCACCGCGCCAGAGACGTTAGAGCACATCGCCATGACCTTGCTGCGCCGTTACGGCGTGGTGTTCTGGCGCCTGCTGGAGCGCGAGGCCGCCTGGCTGCCGAGCTGGCGCGAGCTGCTGCGCACCTTCCATCGCCTGGCGGCGCGCGGCGAGATTCGCGGCGGGCGTGTTGTCAGCGGCCTGGCGGGCGAACAATTCGCCCTGCCCGAAGCCATCCCGCTGCTACGCGAAACCCGCCGCCGCCCCACCGACGGCAGCCTGGTGGCGGTGTGCGGGGTCGACCCGCTGAACCTGGCCGGCACCTTGCTGCCGGGGGCGAAAGTGCCGGCGCTGGCGAGTAATCGGCTGGTTTACCGGGATGGGTTGCCGGTGGCGGCGCTGATTGCCGGCAAGCAGCAGCTTTGGGTGGAGTTGGATGCTCAAGGGATGGCTGAGGTCAGGAACAAGCTCATTCAGAAAGTTTGAGGGTGTCTGGGCGGGCCGCATCGCGCGCACGCTCGCTCCCACAGGGTTTTTCCATTCACCACAACCCTACTGTGGGAGCGAGCTTGCTCGCGATGAGGCCATAAGCCCCACCACAAAACTCAACTATTGAGATTGATCAGGCACCTCTTCCCCCGCCTTCGGCTCCTCGGCCAACCGCTTCGGCATCACCACCTGCTGTGGATAAGTCTGCGCAAAATGCACCGCCGGGTGGTTATCCACAAGCTTTTTCAGCCGCTGGTTGAACGCCCGGCTCACCGCATACTGCCCACCCGACACGGTGCGGAACTGCGCCGTGAGTACCACGCCGTTGAGGTCCATCTTGTCCACGCCGAACACATCCAGCGGCCCTTGCAGGTTGAACTTGAGGAACGGGTCCTCGCTAATCGAACGCCCGGCTTCGCGAATCAACTCGATGGCCTCGTCCACGTCGGTGTCGTAGGTGAATTGCACGGAGAAGAACGCAAAGGCGAATTGCCGGGACTGGTTGGTCACGGCCTTGATCTGGCCGAACGGCACCGAATGCACGAAGCCCTTGCCGTCGCGCAGGCGCAGGGTGCGGATGGTCAGGCCTTCGACGGTGCCGGCGTGGCCGGAACTGAGCACCACCCAGTCGCCGATGGACAGCGTGTCTTCGATGATGATGAACAACCCGGTGATCACGTCCTGTACCAGTTGCTGGGACCCGAAACCGATCGCCAGCCCCACCACCCCGGCCCCCGCCAGCAACGGTGCGACGTTGATGCCCAGGTTGGCCATGGTGGTGATAGCGCAAATCACCACCAGGATGATTTTCGCGGCGTTGCGCAACAGCGGCAGGATGGTCTTGACCCGGGTGCTGGGCTGGCGTGCGCCGCGCTTGTTCAGCGGCGGCTTCAAGGCTTCCTGGATCGCCGTGTCGAGCACCACCCAGGTGAGCCAGGTCATCAGGACGATCAGGCCGATGCGGCTCAACGAATCACTGATCGCCCGACCGATGGCATTGCGCGAGGCGAATTCGAACAGGGATATCCCCCAGATTCGTCCGAGGATTTCAATGAATGCCACCGCCATGACGATGCGTAGCAAGGCGTGCAGCAGACTTAGCAAACGACCCTTGTAGGCGCTGTTGCGCTGGATGGCTTCGGCCTTGGGCGACTTGAAGACATGTTGGGACACGGTGCTGAGAAACACCGTGGCGATCAGCAGGATGGTGGTGAACAAGGCACAACGCAGGGCTTTCTGGTTGTCCTCGCCGACGCCGATCAGGCTCACCGCCGACACCAGCACCATCAGCAGGATCGGCCAGTACCAGAGCCCGGAGAAAATCCGCAGCGACTCCTGCAAGGCCGGCTGCTTCAAGCGCTGGGCCAGCGGGCGGTTGCGAATCAAGTGTGCCACTGGCCGGCGCATGTGAATCACCAGCCAGCCAAAGATCATTGAAGCCGACAACCCGGTGAACACCGCGACGCTGCTGGTGATGTTACCGCCCAGTTGCCGGGCGATCTGCGGGCTGGTCAGGGCATCGCTGAGGGCGGCGAGAAAGCCAATCAGAAACAACGGCCGCGGGCTGAAGCGCCGAATGATCGCCACCGCGCGACGTTTGTGCCCGGCGTTGAACATGACGATCACGCAGAGCAACACCGAGGTGGAGAAAATACCGCTGCTGGTGGCGTAGGCGAAGCACAGCGCCAGGGCACGACCGACCGAGACTTGCAGAAAGTGGCTGATATAGAGGGTCAGTGGCAGGCAGGCCACCGCCGGCAAGGTATAGGGCAGCAGGTAACCGAGCAGGTCGTGCACGCGCTGACGGGTACGCAACCAACGGCGCCGACCGAGACGCCGTACCAGCACTCGCGCGCCGGCCCACAGCAGCGCACACGTCCCCAGCCCCACGCCGGAGAGCAAGAGGAAATCCCCCGCCACGCGCCAGGACGAGCGGGACGTCTGGTCCACCAGCCGGTCCACCTCGTCCGCCGCCCGGTCCGCCCGCAGGCGCCAGGCATCCACCAGGCTCTGGTTGAGGTCGAGTTTGTCCTGGACGTCGTCGATGCTCGAACTGATGGCCCCCAACAGACCGCCCTGCACCAGCGGCGCGGGCTCGGCGGGCGGTTCGTCGGGCTTGGCGGTGCCAGGGACAGCGACGGTCCCGTAGGCGCTGGTGCCGGTCATCGCCAGCAATAACAGCAGCAATACAGTGCTCAATCGAGACAAAACGCGAGGCTCCTTCACACGGGATGGGTAAGGAACTGATCAATATTGGGCCGGCAAGTTCGCCCGGAAGATCAATACAACCCCTGTGGCGAGGGAGCTTGCTCCCGCTGGGCTGCGCAGCAGCCCCCAAAAAACAGGGCCGCTACGCGCCCCCAGCGGGAGCAAGCTCCCTCGCCACAGAATCCGCGTCTCCCCTCTTCCGTCGGTAAGACCATCGAAACTTTCCAGCTCGCGCGGCGGTCATCAAAAGACACAGGCGGTACGAGGTCATTGGCACGGGGAGGGATACATGACGGCGATCCACATTGGTATTTCCGGCTGGCGCTACACGCCTTGGCGGGGGGATTTCTACCCCAAGGGGCTGACCCAGAAACGGGAATTGCAATTCGCCTCGCGAGCGGTCAACAGTATCGAAATCAATGGATCGTTCTACGCCCTGCAACGCCCCGAACGGTATGCCCAATGGTATGCCGAGACCCCACCCGGCTTCGTGTTCAGCGTCAAGGCCCCGCGTTTCATCACCCATATCAAACGCCTTCGAGACATCCACAAGCCTTTGGCCAACTTTTTCGCCTCCGGGGTGCTGGAGCTCAAGGAGAAACTGGGGGCGATCCTCTGGCAGTTCCCGCCCAGCTTCAAATTCGACCCTGGGCTGTTCGAGGACTTTCTCAAGCAACTGCCCCACGACACCGAAGGCGCCGCCGCCCTGGCCCGAGAGCACGAGCCGCGCCTGGACGGCCACGCCAGCACCGAGACGGATAAGAAACGCCCACTGCGCCACGCCGTGGAGATCCGCCACGAAAGCTTCATCGACCCGCACTTCGTCACGTTGCTCAAGCGCTACGACGTGGCCCTGGTGGTCGCCGACACCGCCGGTAAATGGCCCTATCGCGAAGACGTCACCAGCGATTTCGTCTACCTGCGCCTGCACGGCGCCGAGGAGCTGTACGCCAGCGGCTACACCGACGAGGCGTTGAAGCGCTGGGGTGACCGGATCGAGGCCTGGAGCCACGGCAAGCAGCCGAGCGATGCGCACCTGATCGACCCGGACAAGAAACCCCGGGCGCGCAAGAGCCGGGAAGTGTTCTGCTATTTCGACAACGACATCAAAGTCCGCGCGCCCTACGACGCACGTCATCTGCTGGAACGCTTCCATCTGGACAAGGACCTCGCCACCGCGCCCGGCGAGCGCCCGGCCGAAGGGGTGCTGCCATGAACCGTCCAGAACACAGCGAAGCGACCCACGAGCCGACTCAACAACGGCCCCACGATCTCGACCGGGTCAGCCGTTTCACCGTGCTGACGGTCAATACCCACAAGGGTTTCACCGCCCTGAACCGACGCTTCATCCTGCCGGAGCTGCGCGAAGCGGTGCGCAGTGTCTCCGCCGACGTGGTGTTCCTGCAGGAAGTCCACGGCACCCACGAGCACCATCCCCAGCGCTATAGCAACTGGCCGAGCATGCCGCAATACGAATTCCTCGCCGACACCCTCTGGCCGCAGTTCGCTTACGGACGCAATGCGGTATACCCGGCGGGCGATCACGGCAATGCGCTGCTGTCGAAATTCCAGATCATTCGCCACGAGAATCTCGACGTGTCCATCAGCGGCCACGAAAGCCGCGGCATGCTCCACAGCGTGCTGCGCCTGCCGGGCGGCGAAGGGCAGGAGGTGCATGCCATTTGCGTGCACCTGGGGTTGCGCGAAGGCCATCGCGTCGAGCAATTGAAACTGCTTTGCCAGCGCCTGAGCGAATTGCCGTCCGACGCCCCGGTGATTGTCGCCGGGGACTTCAACGACTGGCGCGGCAAGGCCAACGACCTGCTCGAACCCTGTGGCCTGCGGGAGGTGTTCGCCGAACAGTGGGGCAAACCGGCCCGCAGTTTCCCGGCACGCCTGCCGATCCTGCGCCTGGACCGCATCTACGTGCGCAACCTCAAGGCCCATCACGCCAAGGTATTGAATGTACGCCCCTGGTCGCACCTTTCCGACCACGCACCGCTGTCGGTGGAGATCGAATTATGAGCGCGACGATGAACAAGGCGACGGTGGAAAAGATCGAGGTGCCGCCGACCGAACGCAACCCGGCGCTGGCCGACATCGAATACGGCTGGCACGGCAACAACCGGGTCATCCTGCTGGAAAATGGTGAGGAATATTTCCCACGGGTGTTCGAGGCGATTCGCCGTGCCCAGGAAGAAATCCTCCTTGAGACCTTCATTCTCTTCGAGGACAAGGTCGGCTGTGAACTGCGGGACCTGCTGGTGGATGCGGCCCGACGCGGCGTGCGGATCACCGTCAACCTCGACGGCTTCGGCTGCGGAGAGCTGACCACCGAGTTCCTGGCATCGTTGAGCGACGCCGGGGTGCGCTTGCAGATGTTCGCCCCGGCGCCCCGGCACGTGGGCATCCGCACCAACTGGTTCCGTCGCCTGCACCGCAAGATCGTGGTGGTGGACGGAGTGATTGCGTTCATCGGCGGGAGCAATTTTTCCGCCGACCACCTGGGGGATTTCGGCCCCGAGGCCAAGCAGGATTATTCCGTGGAGGTCAAAGGCCCGGCGGTGGTGGATATCCATCACTTCGCGCTGCTGCAGAGCGGCCGGCCCGCCCGGGCCAAGTATTGGTGGCAACGCCGCCGCAGCCGGCGCAACGAGCTGGCGTTCAGCGACCATGACGGCCAGGTGCGCCTGGTCTACCGGGACAACCACGAGCACCAGACCGACATCGAAGAGGTCTACCAACAAGTGCTGCGCAGCGCCAAACGGCGGGTGGTGATCGCCAATGCCTATTTTTTCCCCGGCTACCGGTTGCTTCGCGAGATCCGCAATGCCGCCCGGCGCGGGGTGGAGGTGCGGCTGATCCTGCAAGGGCAGCCGGACATGATGATCGCCAAGCTCGCGGCGCGGATGCTTTACGACTATCTGCTCAAGGCCGGCGTGACGATCTATGAATATTGCGAGCGGCCGCTGCACGGCAAGGTCGCCCTGGTGGATGAGGATTGGAGCACCGTCGGCTCGAGCAACCTCGACCCGTTGAGCCTGTCGCTGAACCTGGAAGCCAACGTGCTGATCCGCGACCGGGCGTTCAACCGCGAGCTGTTCGAGCGCCTCGATCACCTGCGCCGCGAACACTGCACCGCCATGCCCGAAAACCATGCCCCCCGGGGCCTGCTGTGGCGCATGACCAGCGGTTTCATGGTGTTCCACTTTCTGCGTCAT
Organism: Pseudomonas sp. CG7; assembly: GCF_023701885.1. NCBI lineage: Bacteria > Pseudomonadati > Pseudomonadota > Gammaproteobacteria > Pseudomonadales > Pseudomonadaceae > Pseudomonas > Pseudomonas sp. CG7. Next base: position 51,433 of record NZ_JABAEE010000014.1, read on the forward strand.
TTCCCGGCCTGGGCCGGCTGGTTGCCGGCTCACAAACCGCGTCTGAAACCTTTTTCGCCGCCAACGGCGGTCCGGAGCGAACCCCATGAACCACTCTGAAGCGCACACCGCGCCGAGGGATGCCCATGCGCCGGAACAGGCCAAGCCCAAATCCCGCTGGAGTCGCTGGAAACGCCCGCTGCCCCTGGCGTTCTTCCTGCTGCTGATCGTGCTGTTCACGGCCTTGGCCCGGCGCATCGACTGGTCCGAAGTGTGTGCCACCCTGGCCGATTTCAAGGTACGCACCTTGATCATCGCCGCCGCGCTGACCATCACCAGTTTCATCACCTATGCCTGCTTCGACCTGAGCGGCCGCACCTACATCCGCCAGAAACTCGGTTGGCGGCAGATCCTGCCGGTGGGAGTGATCAGCTACGCCTTCAACCTCAACCTCAGCGCCTGGGTCGGCGGCATCGCCATGCGTTACCGGCTGTATTCGCGACTGGGGGTCAGTAGCGGGAACATCGCCAAGATCCTCGGCCTGAGCCTGGCCACCAACTGGTTCGGCTACATGACCCTGGCCGGGGTGGTGTTCAGCAGCGGCCTGGTGACAATGCCGCCGGGCTGGAAACTCAGCAGCACTGCACTGCAAGGCGTGGGCGTGCTGTTATTGCTGGCAAGTGCCGGGTACCTGGCGGCCTGTCGGTTTTCCAAGCGTCGGGCCTGGACCGTGCGCGGCATGGAAATCAATCTGCCGTCGCCACGCATGGCGGTGCTGCAATTGGCCTTGGGCGCGCTGAACTGGTCGCTGATGGCAGCGGTGATCTTCACGTTGCTGCCCAGCAAACTGGATTACCCGGTGGTACTCGGGGTGTTACTGATCAGCAGCATTGCCGGGGTCATCACTCATATTCCGGCGGGGCTCGGGGTGTTGGAGGCGGTGTTCGTCGCCCTGCTGCAACACGAGGTGTCGCGGGGCAGCCTGCTGGCGGGGTTGATTGCCTACCGGGCGATCTACTTCATCCTGCCGTTGCTGATTACCGTGGTGATGTATTTGGTGATCGAAGCGAAGGCCAAGGCGTTGCGGGTAAAGCCGGGGCTCAAGCCCAAGTGATGGGTTGCCTGGCCTGGCCCCATCGCGAGCAAGCTCGCTCCCACAGGGGATTTGTAGCGTTCGAAAAATTGGGTTCGCACAGATCCATTGTGGGAGCGAGCTTGCTCGCGATGAGGCCCGCCCAGACACCAGATGTCTACCGCGCCTGAATAATGCTCAACCGCTCTCCCACCACCATTTCCGTGATCCAGTCCACCAGGATCGAGGTGTAAGCCTGTTGTGACACGGGGTCGCTCAAGGCATGGTCGGCGCCGTCGATGATCCGGTGCGTCAATGAATGGGTCTGCTGGCACGCCGCCCGATAACTCATGATCGTGGCATGGGGCACGTAGGTATCGGTCTCGGATTCCACCAGCAACACATCACCGGTGAACTGCGAACACGCCTGCAAGGCGCGATTGGTGCTGGCGTGCACCAAGGTGCTGCGGTAATCCAGCAGGTCGGTCTTGTCCAGGTCGCGCTTGGGGGTGTGCCACTGCTCGTCGCGGTACAGCGCTGGCACCCGCAGGGCCAGCCAGCGCACCGGACGCAGCGACGTCAGGATCGAGGCCAGGTAACCGCCATAACTGGTGCCCACCACGGCAATCGCCGAAGTGTCCAAGGCCGGATGGGCGAGCAAGCGGTCGTATGCCGCCAACAGATCCCGCAGGTTGTCCTCGCGAGTGACCCGGGACAAGGGAATCCCCGCCCCGCCGGTGTGCCCGCGCAAGTCGAAGGTCAGGCACACGCAACCGAGGCCGGCGATGCCTTTGGCCCGTTCCAGGTCCCGTTCCTGGCTGCCGCCCCAACCGTGTACAAACAACACGCCAGGGACCTTCGACTTGGGGCTGAGGAAGGTCCCGTTCATATGCTCGTCATCAATTGCAATCTGGATCGTTTCGCTTCTAGCCGTCATAGGATTGAACCGTTACGTATTTGAGTAGGAAATCACCATTTTCCGCCGCGCCGCGATAGACCTCCCTGGCACCGGTCGGCAGCGGTTGGTCGCGGTAGGTTTCCACCGAGGACACCCGCACCGCGCTGGTTTCAGGCGCTTCGACGAACACCTGCAAGGCCGCCAGCTCGGCACTGCTGGCCCCGCCCATGCGCCAGGATTGTTCCAGCACACCGCCACGGGGCTGGCCGCCGGCATCCAGGCCTTGGGCGATGTCGTAGTTGCGCCGCGACGCAAAAAAGCTCGGGTAGGCCTGGTTGGCGGCGTCATCGAACACTTGTGCCAGGCGCACCGCCTCGCGCACATCGTCGGGCAGTTCGAGCCTGAGCAACTCTATATAGCCGCCTTGCACCACCAGCAGGTCCGACCCGCCATAAACCTCCAGCCCTTGGCTGTCGTGGGTCAGGTGCTGCACGCCGCAATAGCTCATGACCTTGCCGTTGATGAAGCTCTGGCCGACGCTCTGGGTCTTGACCTCGTTGAGGTGCTGTTCCAGCACCACCCCTTCGCGAAACAGCGCCTGGGCGTCAGGATCGGCAACGATTTCATCGAACTGCGCCAGGCTCTTGATCAGCCGTTGGCCACGCCCGGCACAGGCGTGGATCGGCTTGAGGCGGATCGGCCCGGTGTAGAGCAGATGTTCGGCGGCCGGACGCGCATCCTTGAGGGAAAAGACGGTCACACCGTCAAGCACCGCGCCACGGGTGAGCTTGGCAAACAGCGGCGACCAGCCTTTGGGCGCCACGGCGTCCTTATTCAACAGACCGTGGGTAATCGCCTTGGTGCAGATAAAATCGTGCTCGACGTACCCTCCCCACACATCATCCGGCCCCTTGATCCCCAGGCGCATCAAGGCTTCAGTACCGATCAGGGTTTGTGTGGGCAACAGATAAAGATCATGACCGGCCTGGGAATCCTGACGGTCGCCGCATTCCCATCCCAATATCTGTGCCAGCCACTGGGCCAGTGCACGGTTGGTCTCGACTTCATGACGCGGTGCTTGTGGATTGACCGAATAGGCCACGACCCGTTTGTTGCGATTGACTGATGTCATGCGGTGCCCTTTTTCCTGCGCTCGATGGCTTGAGAAAAGGGAAGGTGCAGAGATCAGGCCAACGAGGTGATGGGCGATGAGGGTCAGCCAAGCGGGCGCATCGGGAGCAATTGATAGCACCGGGCCTGTTTCATTCTGCACGACCCATGACAGGCATCCCGCAAATTGCACGATGCCAGCCTGCAGTCACAGCCTCCAACCTGTGGCGAGGGAGCTTGCTCCCGCTGGGCTGCGCAGCAGCCCCAATATATTAACTGACACACCGCGCTGAGTTCCTTTGGGGGCGCTTCGCACCCCAGCGGGAGCAAGCTCCCTCGCCACAAAAAAAGGTTCAGCGTCAGGCTTTGGGAGTGCTCGATGGGCTCACTCCGAATCTCGCCCGGTAATCGCTCGGCGCCAACCCGGTGATTTTCCTGAACGTCGCACGAAAGGCGCTCGGGTCCTGGTAACCGACGGTCCAAGCGATGTGGTCGATAGTGCCGTTGGTGAACTCCAGCATTTCACGGGCCTTGCCAACCCGCAGGTGCTGGCAGTATTCGGTGGGCTTGAGGCCGGTGGCGGCACGGAAGCGGCGCAGGAAGGTGCGCTCTTCCAGTCCGGCCCGTTCGGCCATCGTCCCGAGGGAAACCTCTACCGCGCCGTTGCCTTGCAACCAATGCTGGACCTTGAGAATCGCCCCGTCGCCATGGCCGAGGATGGGCGCGAAGTTACTGCCGCACTGGCTTGCGCTGTCGCTGTGTTCGATCACCAGGAACTGCGCCGTGCGTGTAGCAATGCTGGGCCCGAGCAGGCGGTCCACCAGGCGCAGCCCCAGTTCCGACCAGGCCATCAGCCCGGCGGTGGTGATCAGGTCGCCGTCGTCGACGATGGGTTTGTCGGCGTTGAGCTTGATCTTCGGGTAACGGGCAGCGAAATTCTTGGCCGAGGTCCAATGAGTGGTGGCGCTGCGCCCGTCGAGCAAGCCGCTCTCGGCCAACAGGATCGAGCCGACACACACACCGCCAAGCACGGTGCCGCCCGCATGTTGTGCACGCAGCCAATCCATCAGCGCTGGCGTCGCCAGGCCTTCATCGAAACCGGCGATGGATGGCGGGATCAGCAACGCAACCACTGGGCCCACCGGGCCGGTTTCGCTGTCGAAGACCCGCCGCGGCGCCTCGCCATTGTCGGTCTGCCAGTGACTGACCCGCAGCCGTGGCAATTGTGCACTGGCCTGCTCGGCCGCGATCCGCTGGGTCACGGCGAACAGATCGGTCAAGCCATGCACCGCCGCCATTTGCGCGCCGGGGTAGATGAGCACCCCAAGCTCGGCAACTGCCCTTTGCTGCGTCATTGTCAGTTTTCCCTCGCTTATTGTCGTTGCGGCCAATCCTCGACCCGGTGGTAAACGCCAATACTGGCGCCCTACCCAACCTGATCGAGGAAGCCCTCATGTCCAAGCAAGCGCTCATCGTAGTCGATATCCAGAACGACTACTTCCCCCAGGGAAAATGGCCACTGGTCGGTGCCGACGCCGCCGCCGATAACGCCGCGCGGCTGATCGAAGCCTTTCGCCAGGCCGGAAACAGCGTGGTGCACATCCGCCACGAATTCACCTCCGACGACGCGCCTTTCTTCACCCCAGGCTCCGAAGGCGCCCAGTTGCACCCCAAGGTGCTCAACCGCGCCGACGAACCGGTGGTCCTCAAGCACTTCGTCAATTCGTTTCGCGAAACCGAACTGCAAGCCCTCCTCGAACAGCATGGCGTCGAGCAACTGGTGGTGGTCGGCAGCATGAGCCACATGTGCGTCGATGGCGTCGTGCGGGCGGCGGCGGACCTGGGTTACGGCGTCACGGTGATCCATGATGCCTGCGCGACCCTTGATCTGGAATTCAACGGCACTGTGGTCCCGGCCGCCCACGTGCACGCGGCGTTCATGTCGGCGCTGGGGTTTGCTTATGCGAGTGTGGTGAGTACCGAGCAATTCCTGAGCGACAGCCAGGCGTAGGCGCAGCCATAAACAGCAAGCGAAAATGACTAGGCGTGTGCGAGTCGTTACGACGAGAATGGCCGGGTATTTTCCCAAGAGCCAGCCGCATGAAACGCAGACGCCCGCCGCGCCTGGTCGAATCGCCCTTCCCGATCGCTACCTCAGCGCCACGGCACCCGCCCATGTGGGATTGCTCAAGCGACGTGTCCAGGCCGGGATTCCTGGGGACCATGATTTACGCTGCGGGGATGTTGCTGGCCCTGCCCGTCTATTGGCTGGCAGTGTTTACCCTGATGCTGTTCAAGGTCGAAGGCCTGTCGCCGATTCACAAGCAGGTCATTATGGAACCGCTGGTTATCGCGCTCATGTTCATCAGTGCGTTCGCGGCCGTCTGCGTGATCAAATGGCTGGCATCCGGACCCGAAGTCCTTGGGTTCTGCTTCGACGAACGCCAGCAACGCCTCACCTTCACCCAGCGTCGCCCTGCCCGGCAAACCACCAAAGAAAGCGTCCCCTACAGCGATATCCATTACATCAAGCCCTACACCTTGACCACTTTTGCCAACGTGAATCACTTTGATGTGGGCTACGTCGGGGCCGAAGGCAAGCCGATTGCGCTGCGGTTTCGGGTGGACATCACGGTGGAGGAAATGGCATTCCATGCCACGTGGTTGACGCAGTCGATAGGCGAAAGGATGCAGGAGCTCTTGGATCTGGATCTGTGAGCAAGACTGGGCCAGAACCCGCCTGCGCCGAATGAATAAAAAAGCCCCAAGCGCAGAGTGCGCTTGGGGCTTTTTTTCAAACTATTGGCTGAGCAATCTCAACCCGCAATCAGAACGGAATATCGTCATCAAAGCTGTCGAAATCCGGAGCCGGCTGCGGCGCGGCCTGTTGTGGGGCCGGGCGTTCGCGTTGTGGCTGTGGGGCCGACTGCGGACGAGGCGCCTGCTGGCGCGGGGCCGGGGCCGACTGCTGGTAGTTGTTGCCACCTTGCTGCTGGTCGCCCTGCGGACGGCCACCGAGCAATTGCATGGTGCCTTGCATGTCGACCACGATTTCGGTGGTGTAGCGCTTGATGCCGTCTTTTTCCCACTCGCGGGTCTGCAGCTTGCCTTCGATGTACACCTGCGAACCCTTGCGCAGGTATTCGCCGGCAATCTCGGCCACCTTGCCGAACATCGACACGCGGTGCCATTCGGTCTTCTCGACCTTCTGGCCGGTCTGCTTGTCGGTCCACTGTTCGCTGGTCGCCAGACTCAGGTTGGTCACGGCGTTGCCGTTCGGCAGGTAGCGAACTTCGGGATCCTGGCCGCAAGTACCGACCAATATGACTTTGTTAACCCCACGGGCCATAACGTTCTCCTAGGCTTCGCACGTAGTCGGGGCCGGGTTGTTCACCAGGCGCTCGAGCGTCGCGCGATCCAATAATTCGGTGTCCAGTTTGATGTATACGGCCGCCTCGTCGGCGACCACCACTGCATCGGTTACTCCAACGACGGCCTTCAGACGCTCGGTCAGGCCAGCCTCACGAATCGCCTCGGGCGATAAGGGCAAGCGCAGGCTCGTCACATAGGGAGGTTCGCGCATGGTAACAGCAAAGGCTAGCCAAAGTGCAGCCAGCGCGGCGCATCCCAGGAACACAACCGACAAACCGCCATGCTGGAACAACCAGCCGCCCAGGATCCCGCCCAACGCCGAGCCCAGGAACTGGCTGGTGGAGTAGACCCCCATCGCCGTGCCCTTGCCGCCCGCTGGTGAAACCTTGCTGATCAGCGACGGCAGCGATGCTTCCAGCAGATTGAACGCGGTGAAGAACACCACCGTGCCGATCACCAAGGCTCGCAAGCTATCGCCGAACTGCCAGAAGAATAGCTCAGTGAGCATCAGCGTCACGACGGCGCCGAGCAAAACTCGTTTCATTTTGCGTCGTTTCTCGCCATAGATGATGAAGGGAATCATGGCGAAGAACGAAATCACCAGCGCCGTCAGGTAGATCCACCAGTGCTGCTCCTTGGGCAGGCCGGCCTTCTCGACCAATGCCAACGGCAAGGCGACGAAGCTGGACATCAGCATGGCGTGGAGCACGAAGATGCCCAGGTCCAGGCGCAACAGGTCCGGGTGCTTGAGCGTCGGGATCAGTGCCTGGCGCGCCACCCCCGACTCGCGGTGCTGCAACGGCCCGGTGGCGCGCGGCACCATGAACGCCACGATCAGGATTCCCACCAGGGCCATGGCGCCGGTCGCCAGGAACAGGCCCGACAAGCCAAAGGCACGGGTCAGCAAGGGGCCGACCACCATGGCCACGGCGAACGACAGACCGATGGTCATGCCGATCATGGCCATGGCCTTGGTGCGATGTTGTTCGCGGGTCAAATCTGACAGCAGCGCCATGACCGCCGCGGAAATAGCCCCGGCGCCCTGTAGGATGCGTCCAGCGATCACGCCCCAGATCGAGTCGGCATTGGCCGCCAGCACGCTGCCGAGGGCGAAGACGATCAGCCCCAGGTAGATGACCGGGCGCCGGCCGATGCGGTCGGAAATGATCCCGAACGGGATCTGGAAGATCGCCTGGGTCAGGCCATAGGCGCCGATCGCCAAGCCGATGAGGGCCGGCGTAGCGCCCGCCAGGTCCATGCCATAGGTCGCCAGCACCGGCAACACCATGAACATGCCCAGCATACGAAAGGCGAACACCAGGGCCAGGCCGCTCGCTGCGCGGGTCTCGCCACGACTCATGCGTTCGCTGTGGGGATCTTGCATGGAAAAACCTCATGTGAACCGGCGGCGATTCTACCAGTCCCATCGATTGAGAGGGTATATGGCGACCGTTTGCCGCGCAGTCTTCATGTATGGCCGCAATCGCGTCCTCAATAGTGTGCATCCATCCAGTATTTGCCCGTATACTCCTACGTTTTCGACGCCCGCCGAGCGAGGCCACTTTGGACAAGATCCTGATTCGTGGGGCCCGTACCCACAACCTGAAGAACATCGACCTGACCCTGCCACGGGACAAGCTGATCGTCATCACCGGCCTGTCCGGATCCGGCAAGTCATCCCTGGCCTTCGACACGCTGTACGCTGAAGGCCAGCGCCGCTATGTCGAATCGCTGTCGGCCTACGCCCGGCAGTTCCTGTCGATGATGGAAAAACCCGACGTCGACACCATCGAAGGCCTGTCGCCGGCCATTTCCATCGAACAGAAGTCGACCTCCCATAACCCCCGGTCGACGGTCGGCACCATCACCGAGATCTACGATTACCTGCGCTTGCTGTATGCGCGGGTCGGTATTCCTCGTTGCCCCGATCACGATATTCCCCTGGAAGCCCAGACCGTCAGCCAGATGGTCGACCTGGTGCTGGCCCAGCCGGAAGGCAGCAAGCTGATGTTGCTGGCGCCGGTGATTCGCGAGCGCAAGGGCGAACACCTGATGGTTTTCGAAGAGCTGCGCGCCCAGGGCTTCGTGCGGGCCCGGGTCAACGGCAAGCTGTGCGAACTGGACGAGTTGCCGAAGCTGGATAAACAGAAGAAGCACTCGATCGATGTGGTGGTCGACCGCTTCAAGGTCCGCGCCGACTTGCAACAGCGCCTGGCCGAGTCCTTCGAGACCGCGCTGAAACTGGCCGACGGCATCGCCCTGGTCGCACCGATGGACGACGAACCCGGCGAAGAGATCATTTTCTCCGCACGCTTCGCCTGCCCGATCTGCGGCCATGCCATCAGCGAGCTGGAACCCAAGCTGTTCTCCTTCAACAACCCGGCCGGCGCCTGCCCGACCTGCGACGGCCTGGGGGTCAAGCAGTTCTTCGACACCAAGCGACTGGTCAATGGCGAACTGACCCTGGCCGAAGGGGCGATTCGCGGCTGGGACAGGCGCAACGTCTATTACTTCCAGATGCTCGGTTCGCTGGCGGCCCATTACAAGTTCAGCCTGGACAAGCCGTTCAACGAATTGCCCGCCGACCAGCAGAAATTCATCCTGCACGGCAGCGGCTCGCAGAACGTCGACTTCAAATACCTCAATGACCGCGGCGATATCGTCAAGCGCTCCCACCCGTTCGAAGGCATCGTGCCGAACCTGGAGCGCCGCTACCGCGAGACCGAATCGGCCAGCGTGCGCGAAGAACTGGCCAAGTTCCTCAGCACCCAGCCCTGCCCCGATTGCCGTGGTACGCGCCTACGTCGCGAAGCGCGGCATGTGTGGGTCGGCGAGAAGACGCTGCCGGCGGTGACCAACTTGCCCATTGGCGACGCCACCGATTATTTCGGTGGACTGAAACTTACTGGCCGTCGCGGCGAAATCGCCGACAAGATCCTCAAGGAAATCCGCGAGCGCCTGCAGTTCCTGGTGAACGTCGGCCTGGACTACCTGACCCTGGACCGCAGTGCCGACACCCTGTCCGGTGGCGAAGCCCAGCGTATCCGCCTCGCCAGCCAGATCGGCGCCGGCCTGGTGGGGGTGATGTACATCCTCGACGAGCCGTCCATCGGCTTGCACCAACGAGATAACGACCGGTTGCTCGGAACCCTGAAGCACCTGCGGGACATCGGTAACACGGTGATCGTGGTCGAGCACGACGAGGACGCCATCCGTTTGGCCGACTACGTGGTGGACATCGGCCCGGGTGCAGGCGTGCATGGCGGGCACATCGTCGCCCAGGGCACCGCCGCCGAAGTCATGGCGCACCCTGACTCGTTGACGGGCAAATACCTGTCGGGCCGGGTCAAGATCAAGGTCCCGGCCAAGCGCACGCCGCGCAACAAGAAGCTGTCGCTGACCCTCAAGGGGGCTCGCGGCAACAACCTGCGCAACGTCGACCTGGAAATCCCCATCGGCCTGCTGACCTGTGTCACTGGCGTGTCTGGCTCCGGCAAGTCGACGCTGATCAACAACACCTTGTTCCCCCTCAGCGCCACGGCCCTGAACGGCGCCACCACCCTGGAAGCGGCCGCCCACGACAGCATCAAGGGCCTGGAACACCTGGACAAGGTGGTCGACATCGACCAAAGCCCGATTGGCCGCACACCGCGCTCCAACCCGGCGACCTATACCGGGCTGTTCACCCCGATCCGCGAACTGTTCGCCGGCGTGCCGGAGTCCCGTTCACGGGGCTACGGCCCGGGGCGTTTCTCGTTCAACGTCAAGGGCGGGCGCTGCGAGGCCTGCCAGGGCGATGGCCTGATCAAGGTGGAAATGCACTTCCTCCCCGACATCTACGTGCCGTGCGACGTGTGCAAGAGCAAGCGCTACAACCGCGAAACCCTGGAGATCAAATACAAGGGCAAGAACATCCACGAAACCTTGGAGATGACTATCGAAGAGGCTCGGGCGTTCTTCGACGCGGTACCGGCCCTGGCGCGCAAGCTCCAGACCCTGATGGATGTAGGGCTTTCGTACATCAAGCTCGGGCAGTCGGCGACGACCTTGTCCGGCGGTGAAGCCCAGCGGGTCAAGTTGTCCCGCGAGCTGTCCAAGCGCGATACCGGCAAGACCTTGTACATCCTCGACGAGCCGACCACCGGCCTGCACTTCGCCGATATCCAGCAATTGCTCGACGTGCTGCACCGCCTTCGCGACCACGGCAACACCGTGGTGGTGATCGAACACAACCTGGACGTGATCAAGACCGCCGACTGGCTGGTGGACCTGGGGCCGGAAGGCGGTTCCAAAGGTGGCCAGATCATCGCCGTGGGGACGCCGGAACAAGTGGCCGAGATGAAGCAGTCCCACACGGGTTACTACCTCAAGCCGCTACTGGAGCGTGATCGGGACTGATTTCACCCCGGGCACGAAAAAGCCCCTGCCATCTCATCGATGGCAGGGGCTTTTTGTTTCCCCTGTGGGAGCGAGCTTGCTCCCACAAGGAATCCGTCAGAACTGCGATTGCAGGTAGTTCTCCAACCCGATCAGCTTGATCAACCCCAACTGCTTTTCCAGCCAGTAGGTGTGGTCTTCTTCGGTGTCGTTGAGCTGGACACGCAGGATTTCGCGAGTCACATAGTCGTTGTGCGTCTCGCAGAGTTCGATGCCTTTGCACAGCGCAGCGCGGACTTTGTATTCCAGGCGCAGGTCGGCGGCGAGCATGTCCGGTACGGTGGTCCCGACATCCAGGTCATCGGCACGCATGCGCGGTGTACCTTCGAGCATCAGGATCCGGCGCATCAGTGCATCGGCGTGCTGGGTCTCTTCTTCCATCTCGTGGTTGATACGTTCGTAGAGCTCGGTAAAACCCCAATCCTCGTACATCCGCGAATGGATGAAATATTGATCACGGGCTGCCAGCTCGCCGGTCAGCAACGTGTTGAGGTAATCGATTACGTCTGGGTGACCTTGCATCGCCCTACATCTCCACAAGCTTTTAAAGGTTGTAGTTTGAACCAAGCTGACCGCAAGGTCACTGCCTCAACGCAATAAAAGCGAAGAAAATCTGAGAAAACCAAGCTAAATAACGCAAAAACCGCCCTAATGAGGGCGGTTCTGCTTCTCGTTTAGACTTAGTTAAGCGCTACGCCCAACGCCTTCGCGATACCTTCTCCATAAGCAGTATCTGCTTTGTAGAAATGCTGCAGTTGACGGTCCACTACGTCCGCCGAGACACCGCCCATCGCGCCAGCGATATTATTGATCAGCAGGGCTTTCTGCTCATCGTTCATCAAGCGGAACAGCGCACCGGCATGGCTGTAGTAGTCGGTGTCTTCGCGATGGTCATAACGATCCGCCGCGCCACTGAGGGCCAGCGCCGGCTCCGCGTAACGCGGGGCCTGCTTCGGCGTCTCTACATAGCTGTTGGGCTCGTAGTTCGGTGCCGCCCCGCCATTGCTGCCAAACGCCATGGCGCCGTCGCGCTGGTAGGTGTTGACCGGACTACGTGGCGCATTCACCGGCAATTGCTGGTGATTGGTGCCCACACGGTAGCGGTGGGCATCGGCGTAGGCGAAGACACGGCCCTGCAGCATTCGATCCGGCGAGAGGCCAACCCCTGGCACCATGTTGCTCGGACCAAATGCCGCCTGCTCGACTTCAGCGAAGTAGTTCAGCGGGTTACGGTTGAGTTCGAGTTCGCCCACTTCGATCAACGGGAATTCTTTCTGCGACCAGGTCTTGGTCACGTCGAACGGGTTCTCGTAATGCGCCGCGGCCTGGTCCTCGCTCATGATCTGGATGCAGACGCGCCATTTCGGGAAGTCACCGCGCTCAATGGCCTCGAACAGGTCACGCTGGGCGTAATCCGGGTCGGTGCCCGCCAGGCGTGCCGCCTCTGCTGGCGCGAGGTTCTTGATGCCTTGCAAGGTCTTGTAGTGCCACTTCACCCAGTGCCGCTCACCCTGTGCATTGATCAGGCTGTAGGTATGGCTGCCGAAGCCGTGCATGTGGCGGTAGCCATCTGGAATACCGCGGTCAGAAAACAGGATGGTGACCTGGTGCAGCGCTTCAGGCGAATGCGACCAGAAATCCCACATCGCCTGGGCACTTTTCAGGTTGCTTTGCGGCAGACGCTTCTGGGTGTGGATGAAATCTGGAAACTTCAATGGATCACGGATGAAGAATACCGGCGTGGTGTTGCCGACGATGTCCCAGTTGCCTTCCTCGGTATAGAACTTCAAGGCGAAACCGCGCGGATCGCGTTCAGTGTCGGCCGACCCGCGCTCGCCACCCACGGTGGAAAACCGCAGGAAGGTGGGCGTCTGCTTGCCGATCGACTCGAACAGTTTGGCACTGGTGTACTGGGTGATGTCCTGGGTGACGGTAAAGGTGCCGTAGGCGCCCGACCCTTTGGCATGCACACGACGCTCGGGGATGTTCTCGCGGTTGAAGTGAGCAAGCTTCTCGATCAAGTGAAAGTCGTCGAGCAGCAGCGGGCCGCGCGGACCGGCGGAGCGAGAGTTCTGGTTATCGGCGACTGGAGCGCCGCTGGCGGTCGTAAGCGTTTTGATCTGGCTCATGCTCAATCTTCCTAGGTCGGTCTTCGAACTGCCGGCTAATCGGCTGGAAAGGAGTATCGATCATGTTAGTGACAGTATCCAAATTCATTAAATCATGGACATCGATAGTCATTATCTAAGACTGACCACTTGCCGATAGCCAAGCGAGACGAAACGGCCTACCGGCTTTTCTCCAGGCAACAAAAAACCGGGCACAAGGCCCGGTTTTTTGTATGTTGCCGACTTACTCAGCGGATACAGCTTCACCGCTGGTAGCACGATCAACCAACTCGACGTACGCCATAGGCGCGTTGTCGCCAGCGCGGAAACCGCACTTGAGGATGCGCAGGTAGCCACCCTCACGGGTAGCGTAACGCTTGCCCAGGTCGTTGAAGAGCTTACCAACGATAGCTTTCGAACGAGTACGGTCGAAAGCCAGACGGCGGTTAGCCAGGCTATCTGTCTTGGCCAGAGTGATCAGCGGCTCAGCAACGCGACGCAGTTCCTTGGCTTTCGGCAGTGTAGTTTTGATCAGCTCGTGCTCGAACAGCGACACCGCCATGTTTTGGAACATGGCCTTGCGGTGCGAGCTGGTGCGGCTCAGGTGACGACCACTTTTACGATGACGCATGGTTCATTCCTTACCAAACACAACGTTCGGTGATTACGACGATCAGGCAGTCGCCTTGTCGTCCTTCTTAAGACTTGCAGGCGGCCAGTTGTCGAGGCGCATGCCGAGGGACAGACCGCGGGAGGCCAGAACGTCCTTGATTTCAGTCAAGGATTTCTTGCCAAGGTTCGGAGTCTTCAACAGCTCTACTTCGGTACGCTGAATCAGGTCGCCGATGTAGTAGATGTTTTCCGCCTTAAGGCAGTTAGCCGAACGTACAGTCAGTTCCAGATCGTCAACCGGGCGAAGCAGGATCGGATCGATCTCGTCTTCCTGCTCGACAACCACTGGCTCACTGTCACCCTTGAGGTCGACGAACGCAGCCAACTGCTGTTGCAGGATGGTTGCAGCGCGGCGGATAGCCTCTTCAGGATCCAGGGTACCGTTGGTTTCCAGATCAATAACCAGCTTGTCCAGGTTGGTACGCTGTTCGACACGGGCGTTTTCCACCACGTATGCGATACGGCGAACCGGGCTGAACGAAGAGTCAAGCTGCAAGCGACCGATGCTGCGGCTTTCGTCTTCATCGCTCTGACGCGAGTCTGCCGGTTCATAACCACGACCACGAGCTACGGTGAGCTTCATGTTCAGGGCGCCGTTAGACGCCAGGTTAGCGATTACGTGATCGGGGTTAACGATCTCGACATCATGATCCAGCTGAATATCGGCAGCGGTAACCACCCCCGAACCCTTCTTCGACAAGGTCAGCGTAACTTCGTCACGACCGTGCAGCTTGATAGCCAGACCTTTAAGGTTCAACAGGATTTCAATTACGTCTTCCTGTACACCTTCGATGGCGCTGTACTCGTGGAGCACACCGTCAATCTCGGCCTCGACTACTGCACAGCCGGGCATTGAGGACAACAGGATGCGGCGCAGCGCGTTGCCCAGGGTGTGGCCGAAACCACGCTCGAGAGGCTCGAGCGTGATCTTGGCGCGGGTTGGACTGACAACCTGCACATCAATATGGCGGGGTGTCAGGAACTCATTTACCGAAATCTGCATGGATGCACCTATTTTCTAGCCCTTACTTGGAGTAGAGCTCGACAATCAGGCTTTCGTTGATGTCGGCGGACAGATCACTGCGAGCAGGAACGTTCTTGAAAACGCCCGACTTCTTCTCAGTGTCTACTTCTACCCATTCTACGCGGCCACGTTGGGCACACAGATCGAGAGCTTGGACAATGCGAAGTTGGTTCTTTGCTTTCTCGCGAACAGCAACCACGTCACCAGCACGAACCTGGTAGGACGGAACGTTTACGGTCTGACCGTTAACGCTGATCGACTTGTGCGATACCAGCTGACGGGATTCGGCACGAGTAGAACCGAAACCCATACGGTATACAACGTTGTCCAGACGGCATTCGAGCAGTTGCAACAGGTTTTCGCCGGTTGCGCCTTTCTTGCCAGCTGCTTCTTTGTAGTAGCCGCTGAATTGACGCTCGAGAACGCCGTAGATACGACGGACCTTCTGCTTTTCACGCAGTTGGGTGCCGTAGTCGGACTGGCGACCGCGGCGTTGGCCGTGGATACCAGGTGCTGCTTCAATGTTGCACTTCGATTCGATCGCGCGCACGCCGCTCTTCAGAAAAAGATCGGTGCCTTCGCGACGAGCGAGTTTGCATTTTGGACCAATGTAACGAGCCATTCTTTACAATCTCCTGGATTACACGCGGCGCTTCTTCGGCGGACGGCACCCGTTGTGCGGGATTGGCGTCACGTCGGTGATGCTGGCGATCTTGTAGCCACAGCCGTTCAAAGCGCGGACTGCGGATTCACGACCTGGACCTGGACCCTTGACGTTGACGTCGAGGTTTTTCAGGCCGTATTCCAGCGCAGCTTGACCAGCACGCTCAGCAGCTACTTGAGCAGCGAACGGGGTGGACTTGCGGGTACCGCGGAAACCCGAACCACCGGAGGTAGCCCAGGAAAGAGCGTTACCTTGACGGTCGGTAATGGTCACGATGGTGTTGTTAAAAGACGCATGGATGTGGGCGATGCCATCAACCACTGTCTTTTTAACTTTTTTACGAGGACGAGCAGCAGGTTTTGCCATGATTAAATTCCTGTCGATTCGCTGGGGCGATTACTTGCGGATCGGCTTACGCGGACCTTTACGGGTACGCGCGTTGGTCTTGGTACGCTGACCGCGTACTGGCAGACCACGACGATGACGCAGACCGCGATAGCAACCGAGGTCCATCAAGCGCTTGATTTTCATGTTGATTTCGCGACGCAGGTCACCTTCAGTGGTGAACTTCGCCACTTCGCCACGCAGCTGTTCGATCTGCTCGTCGCTCAGATCTTTGATCTTTGCCGCTGGGTTGACCCCAGCCACTGCACAAATTTTCTGCGCAGTAGTGCGACCAACACCATAGATGTAGGTCAGCGAGATAACAGTATGCTTGTTATCTGGAATGTTGACGCCTGCAATACGGGCCATTCAGTGGGACTCCAATTGACAGCTACCTACGCCCCGGAAGCCAAGAAATAGGGCGCGAGATAATATCGCTGTAATAACAAATAATCAACCCGGCAGCGCACTAGCTGCCGGGCTTAAAGCACAATCACACTCAGCCTTGGCGCTGTTTGTGACGCGGTTCCGCGCTGCAAATTACCCGAACAACACCTTCGCGGCGAATAATCTTGCAGTTACGGCACAGCTTTTTCACCGATGCACGAACTTTCATCACCAACTCCTCGAACCTTATGGACGCTACTCAGCGCAACATGCCGCTGCCGTAGCCCTTCAGGTTGGCTTTCTTCATCAGGGATTCGTACTGGTGCGAAACGAGGTGCGATTGTACTTGGGACATGAAGTCCATCACAACCACGACCACGATCAGCAACGAGGTCCCGCCAAGGTAGAACGGTACGTTTGCCGCAACCACCAGGAACTGGGGAAGCAAGCAGACGGCCGTCATGTAAAGAGCACCGAACAAGGTCAAACGAGTCAGAACGCCATCAATGTAGCGCGCCGACTGCTCACCTGGACGGATGCCCGGAATAAAGGCACCGGACTTCTTCAGGTTTTCCGCTACGTCTTTCGGATTGAACATCAACGCCGTATAGAAGAAGCAGAAGAAAATAATCCCTGCACTAAACAGCAGAATATTCAACGGCTGACCAGGAGCGATCGACTGCGAGATGTCCTGCAACCAGCCCATACCTTCAGACTGGCCGAACCAGGCACCCCACGCAGCCGGGAACAGCAAGATGCTGCTCGCGAAAATAGCCGGGATAACGCCGGCCATGTTCACCTTCAACGGCAAGTGGCTGGGCTGCGCAGCAAACACCTTGCGGCCCTGCTGACGCTTGGCGTAGTGAACAGCAATACGACGCTGGCCACGCTCAATGAACACCACGAAACCGATAATCGCTACTGCCAGCAAACCGATGGCAACCAGGGCGAAGATGTTGATATCACCCTGACGCGCAGACTCGAAAGACTGCCCGATCGCTCTCGGAAGACCGGCGACGATACCTGCGAAGATCAACATCGAGATACCGTTGCCAACACCACGCTCAGTAATCTGCTCACCCAGCCACATCATGAACATCGCGCCCGCCACAAAAGTGGTTACCGCAACGAAATGGAAGCCAAAGTCACCAGTGAACGCTACGCCCTGCCCCGCCAAGCCGATGGACATGCCAACGGCCTGGACGAGAGCGAGGACGACAGTGAGGTAGCGGGTGTACTGGCTGATCTTGCGACGGCCAGCTTCACCTTCCTTCTTCAACTGCTCCAGCTGCGGGCTGACGGCGGACATCAGTTGCATGATGATCGATGCCGAAATGTACGGCATGATCCCCAGTGCAAAGATGCTCATCCGCTCCAGCGCGCCGCCGGAAAACATGTTGAACAAGCTAAGAATGGTCCCCTCATTCTGTCGAAACAGGTCCGCGAGTCGGTCCGGGTTGATACCTGGAACCGGGATGTGTGCGCCTATTCGGTAGACGATAATCGCCAGGAACAGAAAACGCAGACGAGCCCAGAGTTCAGACATACCGCCTTTGCCGAGCGCAGAGAGAGCACCTTGCTTAGCCATTTATTCCTCGAACTAGCCGCCAGCTGCTTCGATAGCCGCACGCGCACCTTTGGTGGCGCCGATTCCCTTTCCGATGGTGACAGCACGAGCAACTTCGCCCGACAGCATGATTTTCACACGCTGAACGTTCTGGTTGATCACGTTGGCATCCTTCAGGGACTGCACGGTGACGATGTCGCCGTCCACTTTGGCCAGCTCGGACAGACGCACTTCTGCGCGGTCCATGGCTTTCAGGGAAACGAAACCGAACTTCGGCAGGCGACGATGCAGCGGCTGTTGACCGCCTTCAAAGCCTGGAGCAATGGTGCCACCGGAGCGGGAGGTCTGACCTTTGTGGCCACGGCCACCGGTCTTGCCCAAACCACTACCGATACCACGGCCCGGACGATGCTTTTCGCGACGGGAACCCGGCGCTGGACTCAGATCATTGAGTTTCATCGATTAACCCTCGACACGCAGCATGTAGTAAGCCTTGTTGATCATCCCGCGATTCTCGGGAGTATCCAGGACTTCTACAGTGTGACCGATGCGACGCAGACCCAGACCCTTAACGCACAGTTTGTGGTTAGGGATGCGGCCGGTCATGCTTTTGATCAGCGTAACTTTTACGGTAGCCATGATCAGAAGATCTCCTTGACGCTTTTGCCACGCTTGGCGGCAATGGATTCAGGAGACTGCATTGCTTTCAAACCCTTGAAAGTGGCGTGAACCACGTTTACCGGGTTAGTCGAGCCGTAGCACTTGGCCAGAACGTTCTGAACGCCAGCAACTTCGAGGACAGCACGCATAGCGCCGCCAGCGATGATACCGGTACCTTCAGAAGCAGGCTGCATGTACACCTTCGAAGCGCCATGGGCGGACTTCATTGCGTACTGCAGAGTGGTGCCGTTCAGATCAACCTGGATCATGTTGCGGCGAGCAGCTTCCATTGCCTTCTGGATCGCAGCAGGCACTTCACGCGACTTGCCACGGCCGAAGCCAACACGGCCTTTACCATCACCCACTACGGTCAACGCAGTGAAAGTGAAGATACGGCCGCCTTTAACGGTTTTGGCTACGCGGTTAACTTGAACCAGCTTCTCGATGTAGCCTTCGTCGCGCTTTTGGTCGTTATTTGACATAACTTAGAACTCCAGCCCAGCTTCACGAGCAGCATCAGCCAGCGCCTTGACGCGACCGTGGTACTTGAAGCCAGAGCGGTCGAAAGCCACCTGCGAGACGCCAGCGGCTTTAGCACGCGTAGCGACCAGCTGGCCAACCTTAGTGGCCGCGTCGATGTTGCCAGTGGCGCCATCACGCAGTTCTTTATCCAAAGTCGAGGCACTTGCCAGGACTTTGTTGCCGTCGGCCGAAATGACCTGGGCGTAGATGTGCTGCGACGAGCGGAACACGCAGAGACGCACGACTTCGAGTTCGTGCATTTTCAGGCGTGCTTTGCGAGCGCGACGCAGTCGAGTAACTTTTTTGTCGGTCATTTGCTATGCCCTACTTCTTCTTGGCTTCTTTACGACGGACGACTTCGTCCGCGTAGCGCACACCTTTGCCTTTGTACGGCTCTGGTGGACGGAAGTCGCGGATCTCGGCGGCCACTTGACCTACCAGCTGCTTGTCGATGCCCTTGATCAGGATATCGGTCTGGCTAGGAGTCTCAGCGGTGATGCCTTCCGGCAGTTCATAATCCACTGGATGCGAGAAGCCAAGAGCCAGGTTCAGCACTGTGCCTTTTGCTTGCGCTTTGTAACCAACACCGACCAGCTGGAGCTTGCGCTCGAAGCCTTGGCTTACGCCTTGGACCATGTTGTTTACCAACGCACGAGTGGTACCAGCCATTGCGCGAGTCTGTTGATCGCCATTGCGAGCAGCGAAACGCAGCTCACCAGCTTCTTCAACGATCTCGACGGACGAATGGATGTTCAGTTGCAGAGTGCCCTTGGCACCCTTCACCGAAAGCTGTTGGCCTGCGAATTTGACTTCGACACCGGCTGGCAGCTTAACGGGGTTCTTAGCGACGCGTGACATGCTTATCCCCCCTTAGAACACAGTGCAAAGAACTTCGCCGCCGACACCGGCAGCGCGCGCAGCACGATCCGTCATCACACCCTTGTTGGTGGAGACGATAGACACACCGAGACCGCCACGAACTTTTGGCAGATCATCGACGGACTTGTACTGACGCAGGCCTGGACGGCTAACGCGCTTCACTTCCTCGATGACCGGACGGCCTTCGAAGTACTTCAGCTCGATGGACAGCAGAGGCTTGATTTCGCTGCTGATCTGATAACCCGCAATGTAACCTTCGTCCTTCAGGACTTTGGCAACAGCTACCTTCAACGTGGAAGATGGCATGCTTACGACGGACTTTTCAGCCATCTGGGCATTACGGATACGAGTTAGCATGTCCGCTAACGGGTCCTGCATACTCATGGGCTAGACGCTCCTAATACACAAAAAATTAGCCTTTCGGCTAGTACGTGTCGCCGAGCGCATCCGTGCAATAAAAACACGGGCTCAGGCGAGCCGGGTATTCTAGACACACCCCACAAATGAATCAAGCCCCAATAGGGGCTTGATTCAAGTTCAAGGTCACCGGCGGTCAGGATCTTGCGACCTCGAACGCCGTGACTTTGACAGTGCTTACCAGCTGGCTTTGACCAGACCTGGAACGTCACCACGCATTGCAGCTTGACGCAACATGTTACGGCCAAGGCCGAACTTGCGGTACACGCCGTGCGGACGACCAGTCAGGCGGCAGCGGTTACGCATGCGCGAGGCGCTTGCGTCACGTGGCTGCTTCTGCAGGGCTACGGTAGCTTCCCAACGCGCTTCTGGACTTGCGTTCAGATCCACGATGATAGCTTTCAGCGCTGCACGCTTGGTGGCGTACTTGGCAACGGTGAGCTGACGCTTCAGCTCACGGTTCTTCATGCTCTTCTTGGCCATTTTCCTACTCCAATCAGTTGCGGAACGGGAATTTGAAAGCGCGCAGCAGTGCGCGACCTTCGTCATCCGTCCGAGCAGTGGTGGTCAGGGTAATGTCCAGACCGCGGAGAGCATCGATCTTGTCGTAATCGATTTCCGGGAAAATGATCTGCTCTTTAACGCCCATGCTGTAGTTGCCACGACCATCGAAGGACTTGGCATTCAGGCCGCGGAAGTCGCGAACCCGAGGCAGGGAGATCGACAGCAGACGATCCAGGAACTCGTACATACGCTCACGGCGCAGGGTCACTTTGACGCCGATCGGCCAACCTTCACGGACTTTAAAGCCAGCGATGGATTTCCGAGCGTAAGTCACGACGACTTTCTGACCGGTGATCTTTTCCAGGTCAGCAACAGCGTGCTCGATGACTTTTTTGTCGCCGATCGCTTCGCCCAGACCCATGTTCAGGGTGATTTTGGTAACGCGCGGAACTTCCATCACGTTCGAAAGCTTAAGTTCTTCCTTAAGTTTCGGTGCGATTTCCTTCCGGTAAATCTCTTTTAGTCGTGCCATGGTCTCATCTACCTAGCAGTGTTCAAGCATCAACCGCTTTTTGGGTCGACTTGAAGACACGAATTTTCTTGCCGTCTTCTACTTTGAAACCAACGCGGTCAGCCTTGTTGGTTTCGCCGTTGAAAATGGCGACGTTAGAAGCATCCAGCGGAGCTTCTTTTTCGACGATACCGCCCTGCACGCCCGACATCGGGTTAGGCTTGGTATGACGCTTGACCAGGTTCAGACCGCCAACAACCAAACGGTTGTTAGCGAGAACCTTAAGCACCTTACCGCGCTTACCTTTGTCTTTGCCGGCGATCACGATGATCTCGTCGTCACGACGAATCTTTTGCATGTCGGATCTCCTTACAGCACTTCTGGGGCGAGCGAGACGATCTTCATGAACTTCTCAGTACGAAGTTCACGCGTCACTGGCCCAAAGATACGGGTGCCGATCGGCTCTTGCTTGTTGTTCAACAGAACAGCAGCGTTGCCATCAAAGCGGATGATGGAGCCGTCAGCACGACGAACGCCATGGCGAGTGCGGACTACGACAGCAGTCATCACTTGGCCTTTTTTCACCTTACCGCGAGGAATTGCTTCCTTGACGGTAACCTTGATGATGTCACCGATACCAGCGTAACGACGATGGGAGCCACCCAGCACCTTGATGCACATAACACGGCGAGCGCCGCTGTTATCGGCCACATCGAGCATGGATTGAGTCTGAATCATATAATTTCTCCGACCCCTAGTCCTTAGACTTCCACAGCGCGTTCGAGAACATCAACCAGCGCCCAAGACTTGGTCTTGGCCAAAGGACGAGTTTCACGAATAGTGACTTTGTCGCCGATGTGGCACTGATTGGTTTCGTCGTGCGCGTGCAGCTTAGTCGAACGCTTAACGTATTTACCGTAGATCGGGTGCTTAACGCGACGCTCGATCAGAACGGTGATGGTTTTGTCCATCTTGTCGCTGACAACACGGCCAGTCAGCGTACGGACAGTTTTTTCGGCTTCAGCCATGATTACTTACCTGCCTGCTGGTTGAGCACAGTTTTCACGCGAGCGATGTCACGCTTAACTTGCGAGAGCAGATGAGACTGCCCCAACTGGCCAGTTGCTTTCTGCATACGCAGATTGAACTGGTCGCGCAGCAGGCCGAGCAGTTGCTCGTTCAGCTGCTGTGCTGATTTTTCACGAAGTTCATTCGCTTTCATCACATCACCGTCCGTTTAACAAAGGAGGTGGCGAGCGGCAGCTTTGCAGCAGCCAGGGCGAAAGCCTCACGCGCCAGCTCTTCAGAAACACCCTCGATTTCATACAGGACTTTGCCTGGCTGAATCTGGGCAACCCAGTACTCCACGTTACCCTTACCTTTACCCATCCGAACTTCGAGTGGCTTCTTGGTGACAGGCTTGTCCGGGAATACACGGATCCAGATCTTGCCGCCACGTTTTACGTGACGGGTCAGTGCACGACGCGCTGACTCGATCTGACGAGCGGTGAGACGACCACGAGCAACAGACTTCAGCGCGAACTCGCCGAAGCTGACTTTGCTACCGCGCAATGCCAGGCCACGGTTGTGGCCGGTCATCTGCTTGCGGAACTTCGTACGCTTTGGTTGCAACATTTGGCGTACCCCTTACTTAGCAGCTTTTTTACGAGGCGCTGGTGCTTGTGGTTTCAGTTCTTCTTGGCGACCACCAATTACTTCGCCTTTGAAGATCCAAACCTTTACACCGATCACACCGTAAGTGGTGTGAGCTTCGTAGTTGGCATAGTCGATGTCGGCACGCAGGGTGTGCAGTGGCACACGACCTTCGCGATACCATTCAGTACGTGCGATTTCAGCACCGCCGAGACGACCGCTCACTTGGATTTTGATGCCTTTGGCACCAATGCGCATTGCGTTCTGTACAGCGCGCTTCATAGCGCGACGGAACATGACGCGACGCTCCAGCTGCTGAGCTACGCTCTGCGCAACCAGCATACCGTCGAGCTCCGGCTTGCGGATCTCTTCGATATTGATGTGCACAGGCACACCCATTTGCTTGGTCAGGTCCTGACGCAGTTTCTCAACATCTTCACCTTTCTTCCCGATAACGATACCTGGACGAGCGGTGTGGATGGTGATACGTGCAGTCTGCGCCGGACGATGGATATCGATACGGCTTACGGACGCGCTTTTTAGTTTGTCTTGGAGATACTCACGCACCTTCAGATCAGCGAACAAGTAGTCCGCATAAGTCCGACCGTCTGCGTACCAGACGGAGGTGTGCTCCTTGACGATTCCCAGGCGAATGCCAATGGGATGTACTTTCTGACCCATCTCTTCGACTCCGTTACTTGTCAGCAACCTTGACAGTGATATGGCAAGACCGCTTGACGATGCGATCAGCACGGCCTTTGGCACGTGGCATGATGCGCTTCAGCGAACGCCCTTCGTTGACGAAAACGGTGCTGACCTTCAGGTCATCAACGTCTGCGCCTTCGTTATGCTCGGCGTTGGCTACGGCCGACTCCAGCACTTTCTTCATGATCTCGGCGGCTTTCTTACTGCTGAAAGCCAACAGGTTGAGCGCTTCGCCCACCTTCTTCCCGCGGATCTGGTCGGCGACCAAGCGGGCTTTCTGGGCGGAGATTCGAGCGCCCGACAACTTAGCGGCTACTTCCATTTCCTAACCCCTTAACGCTTGGCTTTCTTGTCTGCCACGTGCCCACGATAAGTGCGGGTACCGGCGAACTCGCCCAGTTTGTGGCCGACCATGTCTTCGTTAACGAGAACTGGGACGTGTTGACGACCGTTGTGTACTGCGATGGTCAGACCGACCATTTGTGGCAGGATCATCGAACGACGCGACCAGGTCTTAACTGGTTTGCGATCGTTCTTTTCCGCCGCCACTTCGATCTTCTTCAGTAGGTGAAGATCAATAAAAGGACCTTTTTTCAGAGAACGTGGCACTGTCGTATCCCTCTATTTACTTGCGACGACGGACGATCATTTTGTCGGTACGCTTATTACCACGAGTCTTCGCGCCCTTAGTCGGGAAGCCCCATGGCGATACCGGATGACGACCACCAGAGGTACGACCTTCACCGCCACCATGTGGGTGGTCAACCGGGTTCATGGCAACACCACGAACGGTTGGGCGAACGCCACGCCAGCGCTTGGCACCAGCTTTACCCAACGAACGCAGGCTGTGCTCGGAGTTCGAGACTTCGCCCAGGGTCGCACGGCATTCAGCCAGTACTTTACGCATCTCACCAGAACGCAGACGCAGGGTCACGTAGACACCTTCACGAGCGATCAGCTGAGCCGAAGCACCAGCGGAACGAGCGATCTGTGCGCCTTTACCTGGCTTCAATTCGATGCCGTGTACGGTGCTACCAACTGGAATGTTACGCAGTTGCAGAGCGTTGCCCGGCTTGATCGGTGCCAGGGCACCTGCGATCAGCTGGTCGCCAGCGCTCACGCCTTTAGGGGCGATGATGTAGCGACGCTCGCCATCTGCGTACAGCAGCAGAGCGATGTGAGCAGTACGGTTTGGATCGTATTCGATACGCTCGACGGTGGCAGCGATGCCATCCTTGTCGTTGCGACGGAAGTCGACCAGACGATAATGCTGCTTATGACCACCACCGATGTGACGCGTGGTAATACGGCCATTGTTGTTACGACCACCAGACTTCGATTTTTTCTCGAGCAGCGGTGCGTGAGGAGCGCCTTTATGCAGCTCCTGGTTGACCACCTTGACCACAAAACGGCGGCCAGGGGAAGTCGGTTTGCATTTAACGATTGCCATGATGCACCCCTTCCTTACTCAGCACTGCTGCTGAAATCGAGATCTTGGCCTGGCTGAAGGGAGATAACTGCCTTCTTCCAGTCATTACGCTTGCCCAGACCGCGAGCAGTGCGCTTGCTTTTACCCAGTACGTTCAGGGTAGTCACGCGCTCTACTTTCACGCTGAACAGGCTTTCGACGGCCTTCTTGATTTCCAGCTTGGTTGCGTCAGTCGCAACCTTGAAAACGAACTGGCCTTTCTTGTCTGCCAGAACCGTAGCCTTCTCGGAAACGTGCGGGCCAAGCAGAACTTTAAATACGCGTTCCTGGTTCATCCCAGCAGCTCCTCGAATTTCTTCACGGCCGACACGGTGATCAACACCTTGTCGTATGCGATCAGACTGACCGGATCGGAACCTTGAACGTCACGAACATCGACGTGCGGCAGGTTGCGAGCAGCCAGGTACAGGTTCTGATCAACAGCGTCAGACACGATCAGGACGTCAGTCAGGCCCATGCCGTTCAGCTTGTTCAGCAGATCTTTGGTTTTCGGTGCTTCAACAGCGAAGTCCTGAACCACGACCAGACGATCAGTACGCACCAGCTCAGCAAGGATGGAACGCATTGCTGCGCGATACATCTTCTTGTTCAGCTTTTGGGAGTGATCCTGAGGACGAGCTGCGAAAGTGGTACCGCCGCCACGCCAGATTGGGCTACGGATAGTACCGGCACGAGCACGGCCAGTACCTTTCTGACGCCATGGGCGCTTACCGCCACCAGAAACGTCGGAACGGGTCTTTTGCTGCTTGCTACCTTGACGGCCGCCAGCCATGTAGGCCACGACTGCTTGGTGAACCAGCGTCTCGTTGAATTCGCCGCCAAATGTCAGTTCGGAAACTTCGATCGCTTGAGCGTCATTTACATTTAATTGCATGTCAGCTTCCCCTTAACCGCGAGCCTTGGCTGCTGGACGTACAACCAAGTTGCCGCCAGTAGCGCCAGGAACAGCGCCCTTGACCAACAACAGATTGCGTTCAGCGTCCACGCGCACTACTTCGAGGGACTGCACGGTCACGCGCTCAGCGCCCATATGACCGGACATTTTTTTGCCCTTGAATACACGACCAGGAGTCTGGCACTGGCCGATAGCGCCTGGAACGCGGTGGGATACGGAGTTACCGTGGGTGTTATCTTGCCCGCGGAAGTTCCAACGCTTGATCGTACCCTGGAAGCCTTTACCCTTGGACTGACCGGTCACATCAACCAGTTGACCAGCGGCGAAGATTTCAGCGTTGATCAGATCGCCGGCCTGGTACTCGCCTTCTTCAAGGCGGAACTCCATTACGGTACGACCAGCGGCAACGTTCGCCTTGGCGAAGTGGCCAGCCTGAGCTGCTGTTACACGCGAAGCGCGACGCTCGCCGACAGTGACTTGCACTGCACGATAGCCATCGGTCTCTTCAGTTTTGAACTGGGTGACGCGATTCGGCTCGATCTCAATGACCGTGACCGGAATGGAGACACCTTCTTCGGTGAAAATACGGGTCATACCGCATTTACGACCGACTACACCAATAGTCATGTTGTAAACCTCATGAGTGTACGGGGCTTTCACCCGCTATGGCCGCCCATTTCAGAGCGTTACACGACTAAGACCGAGTCTTAGCCGAGGCTGATCTGCACTTCCACACCGGCCGCAAGATCGAGCTTCATAAGTGCATCAACGGTTTTATCCGTTGGCTGGACGATGTCCAGAACGCGCTTATGAGTACGGATCTCGTACTGGTCACGCGCGTCTTTGTTGACGTGCGGGGAGACCAGAACGGTGAACCGCTCTTTACGGGTAGGCAGTGGAATTGGACCACGCACTTGAGCACCAGTACGTTTCGCGGTTTCCACGATTTCCTGGGTGGATTGGTCGATCAGGCGATGGTCGAAAGCCTTCAACCTGATACGGATTTGCTGATTTTGCATTGGATTTCAGACTCCGGCTGCTATTCCCACCGAGCGCAATACGCCCGTTAAAAGGAGGCGCAATTCTATAGACGCCCCATATAGGTGTCAACCCAATAAAAAAGCCCCCGCTGGGCGGGGGCTTTCTCAACTCATCGAAGCTGACTCAAAAAGAGCTTACTCGATGATTTTGGCTACGACGCCAGCGCCGACGGTACGACCGCCTTCACGGATAGCGAAACGCAGACCGTCTTCCATTGCGATGGTCTTGATCAGGGTGACAACCATTTTGATGTTGTCGCCTGGCATTACCATTTCAACGCCTTCCGGCAGTTCGCAGTTACCGGTCACGTCAGTGGTCCGGAAGTAGAACTGTGGACGGTAGCCTTTGAAGAACGGAGTGTGACGACCGCCTTCTTCTTTGCTCAGAACGTACACTTCAGCTTCGAACTTGGTGTGCGGCTTGACCGAACCTGGCTTAACCAGAACCTGGCCACGCTCAACGTCGTCACGCTTGGTACCACGCAGCAGAACGCCGCAGTTCTCGCCAGCACGACCTTCGTCGAGCAGCTTACGGAACATTTCAACACCGGTGCAGGTGGTGACGGTAGTGTCACGCAGACCTACGATTTCCAGTGGATCCTGAACCTTGACGATACCGCGCTCGATACGACCAGTCACAACAGTACCGCGACCGGAGATCGAGAATACGTCTTCGATTGGCATCAGGAACGGCTTGTCGATAACACGAACTGGCTCTGGGATGTAGCTGTCCAGAGTTTCTACCAGACGCTTGACAGCGGTGGTACCCATTTCGTTGTCGTCCTGGCCGTTCAGAGCCATCAGAGCCGAACCGATGATGATTGGAGTGTCATCACCTGGGAAGTCGTAAGTGCTCAGCAGGTCGCGCACTTCCATCTCAACCAGTTCCAGCAGCTCAGCGTCGTCAACCATGTCAGCCTTGTTCAGGAAGACAACGATGTACGGAACGCCTACCTGACGGGACAGCAGGATGTGCTCACGAGTTTGCGGCATCGGACCATCAGCGGCCGAGCAACCCAGGATCGCGCCATCCATCTGGGCAGCACCGGTGATCATGTTTTTCACGTAGTCAGCGTGACCTGGGCAGTCAACGTGAGCGTAGTGACGAATCGAAGAGTTGTACTCAACGTGCGCGGTGTTGATGGTGATACCACGAGCCTTTTCTTCCGGAGCGCTGTCGATTATGTCGAAAGCAACAACGGCCGAACCGAAAACTTCGGAGCAGACGCGAGTCAGAGCAGCAGTCAGAGTGGTTTTACCGTGGTCAACGTGACCAATGGTGCCAACGTTGACGTGCGGTAGGGAACGATCAAATTTTTCTTTAGCCACGACAATTAACTCCTTGCCTAAAGGGCTGAATCAGCCTTGCTTTTTAGTAACAGTCTCGACGATATGCGACGGAGCTGTATTGTATTTTTTGAATTCCATAGAGTAGCTTGCGCGACCCTGAGACATGGAACGAACGTCGGTCGCGTAACCGAACATTTCACCCAACGGAACCTCGGCACGAATGACCTTGCCGGAAACCGTATCTTCCATACCCAGAATCATGCCACGACGACGGTTAAGGTCGCCCATGACATCACCCATGTAGTCTTCAGGCGTAACGACTTCTACTGCCATGATCGGCTCGAGCAACTCACCACCGCCCTTCTGGGCCAGTTGCTTGGTTGCCATGGAAGCAGCCACCTTGAACGCCATCTCGTTGGAGTCGACGTCGTGGTAAGAACCATCAAACACAGATGCCTTCAGGCCGATCAGCGGATAACCGGCAACAACGCCGTTCTTCATCTGCTCTTCGATACCCTTCTGGATCGCCGGGATGTATTCCTTAGGAACCACACCACCTACGACTTCGTTCACGAATTGCAGACCTTCCTGACCTTCGTCAGCCGGTGCAAAACGAATCCAGCAGTGACCGAACTGGCCACGACCGCCGGACTGGCGAACGAACTTGCCTTCGATTTCACAGTTCTTCGTGATGCGCTCACGATAGGAAACCTGAGGCTTACCGATGTTGGCTTCGACGTTGAACTCACGGCGCATCCGGTCAACCAAGATGTCCAGGTGCAACTCGCCCATGCCGGAGATGATCGTTTGACCAGTCTCTTCATCAGTCTTGACGCGGAAAGACGGGTCTTCCTGAGCGAGCTTGCCCAGAGCGATACCCATTTTTTCCTGGTCGTCCTTGGTCTTAGGCTCAACGGCAACCGAAATAACCGGCTCCGGGAAGTCCATGCGAACCAGGATGATTGGCTTGTCAGCGTTGCACAAGGTTTCACCGGTGGTGACGTCCTTCATGCCGATCAAGGCCGCGATGTCGCCAGCGCGTACTTACTTGATTTCTTCACGGGCGTTTGCGTGCATTTGCACCATACGACCCACGCGCTCTTTCTTGCCTTTTACCGAGTTGATCACGCCGTCGCCGGAGGCCAACACGCCCGAGTAAACTCGAACAAAGGTCAAGGTACCCACGAATGGGTCGGTAGCGATCTTGAACGCCAAAGCCGCGAAAGGCTCGTCATCACTTGCGTGACGCTCCATTTCCTCTTCCTCGTTATCCGGGTTGGAACCCTTGATAGCAGGAATGTCGGTTGGAGCAGGCAGGAAGTCGATAACGGCGTCGAGAACCAGGGGAACACCCTTGTTCTTGAAGGAAGAACCGCAAACAGCCAGAACGATCTCACCAGCGATGGTACGCTGACGCAGAGCGGCCTTGATTTCCTCGTTGGTGAGCTCTTCACCCTCAAGGTACTTGTTCATCAGCTCTTCATTGGCTTCGGCCGCAGCCTCAACCATGTTGCCGCGCCACTTCTCGGCTTCTTCCAGCAATTCAGCAGGAATGTCCTTGCGAACAGGAACCATGCCCTTGTCGGAATCGTTCCAGTAGACAGCTTGCATGTTGATCAGATCGATCTGACCCTGGAAGTTGTCTTCGGAACCGATAGCCAACTGGATCGGCACCGGAGTGTGACCCAGACGCTGCTTGATCTGAGCGATCACGCGCAGGAAGTTGGCACCAGCACGGTCCATCTTGTTTACGTAAACAAGACGTGGAACGCCGTATTTGTTGGCCTGACGCCATACGGTTTCCGACTGAGGCTCAACACCCGAAGTACCACAGAAAACAACGACAGCGCCGTCGAGCACACGCAGGGAACGCTCAACTTCAATGGTGAAGTCTACGTGGCCTGGGGTATCGATAACGTTGAAGCGGTGCTCGTGCGGGTACTGCTTCTCGGAACCTTTCCAGAAGGCGGTGATAGCAGCAGAAGTAATGGTAATACCACGCTCCTGCTCCTGCACCATCCAGTCTGTGGTCGCGGCGCCATCATGCACCTCGCCCATTTTGTGACTTTTGCCGGTGTAAAAAAGGACGCGCTCGGTGGTGGTGGTTTTACCAGCATCCACGTGAGCAACGATACCGATGTTACGGTAGCGGTTAATCGGTGTAGTACGAGCCATAAAGCCCTCGCAAATTGAGTGACGCTAAAATTAGAAGCGGTAGTGCGAGAAAGCCTTGTTGGCTTCAGCCATACGGTGCACGTCTTCACGCTTCTTAACTGCAGCACCTTTACCTTCAGCAGCGTCCAACAGTTCACCAGCCAAACGCAGGGCCATGGACTTCTCACCGCGCTTGCGAGCGAAGTCTACCAGCCAGCGCATTGCCAGGGCGTTACGACGGGACGGACGAACTTCGACCGGAACCTGGTAAGTAGCACCGCCTACACGGCGCGACTTCACTTCGACCAGCGGAGCGATGGCGTCGAGAGCTTTCTCGAAGATTTCCAGGGGATCGCTGTTCTTGCGTTCCTTAACTTTGTCCAGTGCGCCATAAACGATACGCTCGGCCACGGCTTTCTTGCCGCTTTCCATTACGTGGTTCATGAACTTGGCGAGAATCTGGCTTCCGTATTTCGGATCGTCCAGAATCTCACGTTTGGCTGCTACGCGACGTCTTGGCATTGATAAGCCCTCAAACGGTCTTCAGGTTAGCCCGGGACAGCAGATGCGTGCCCGACCTTACTCTTATCGACTCAATAAAATTAAAAACTGCAAAACGGCCGATTATTTCGGACGCTTGGTACCGTACTTCGAACGACCTTGGTTACGACCTTTGACGCCGGAAGTATCCAAAGAGCCGCGAACGGTGTGGTAACGAACACCTGGCAAGTCTTTTACACGACCGCCGCGGATCAGGACCACGCTGTGCTCTTGCAGGTTGTGGCCTTCACCGCCGATGTACGAGGAAACCTCGAAACCGTTGGTCAGACGCACACGGCATACTTTACGCAGTGCCGAGTTAGGTTTTTTCGGCGTGGTGGTATACACACGGGTGCATACGCCACGACGTTGCGGGCAGTTCTGCAGCGCAGGCACGTCGGATTTCTCGACGATACGCTTACGCGGCTGACGTACCAGCTGGTTGATAGTTGCCATCTACTAGCTCCACTGTTGTCTTGCGACGCTATTGTCTTACAAGAAAAGCAAAATGGCAGGAACGAATTCCCGCCAAATTTAGGGGATCAAGAGTCTAAAGAGGATCTTGCCCCCAGTCAAGGCAAGGCCCCGACCTCCCCGCCCGCCGGATCTCGACAATTTGTCTCGATCCGCCGAACGGGGCGACCAGGGCCAGGCACTCAATTACCGCAGAACTCAGTTACCACTCGAGTTCAGCGCTTCGGTCAGTGCAGCTTCCACTTCACTGGCGCTTACGCGCAACGGTTTGTCAGCATCACGGCGACGCTTGCGCTCGCTGTGATAGGCCAAGCCGGTACCGGCCGGGATCAGACGACCCACGACCACGTTTTCTTTCAGGCCGCGCAGGTAGTCGCGCTTGCCGGTTACCGCCGCTTCGGTCAGTACGCGGGTGGTTTCCTGGAAGGAAGCCGCCGAGATGAACGATTCGGTGGACAACGACGCCTTGGTGATACCCAGCAGCACGCGAGTGAACTTGGAGACGAACTTGTCTTCGGTCGCCAGGCGCTCGTTTTCCACCAGTACGTGAGTCAGTTCCATCTGGTCGCCCTTGATGAAACTCGAGTCGCCGGATTCAGCGATCTCGACCTTACGCAGCATCTGACGCAGGATGGTCTCGATGTGCTTGTCGTTGATCTTCACGCCTTGCAGACGGTAAACGTCCTGGATCTCGTTCACGATGTACTTGGCCAGCGCACTCACACCCAGCAGACGCAGGATGTCGTGTGGATCGCTCGGGCCGTCCGAGATAACTTCGCCGCGATTTACCTGTTCGCCTTCGAAGACGTTCAGGTGACGCCACTTCGGAATCAGCTCTTCGTACGGATCGCTACCGTCGTTCGGAGTAATGACCAGACGGCGCTTGCCCTTGGTCTCTTTACCGAACGCGATGGTGCCGCTGACTTCAGCCAGAATCGAGGCTTCTTTCGGACGACGAGCTTCGAACAAGTCGGCAACACGCGGCAGACCACCGGTGATGTCGCGGGTTTTCGAAGTTTCCTGCGGGATACGAGCGATTACGTCACCGATCGCGATCCGCGCACCGTCCGCAACACCGACCAGGGCGTTGGCTGGCAGGAAGTACTGAGCGATTACGTCAGTGCCTGGCAGCAACAGGTCCTTGCCGTTGTCATCGACCATCTTCACAGCAGGACGGATGTCCTTGCCGGCAGCTGGACGATCTTTTGCATCAAGTACTTCAATGTTGGTCATACCGGTCAATTCGTCGGTCTGACGCTTGATCGTGATGCCTTCTTCCATGCCCACGTAGGTCACGGTACCTTTCATCTCGGTGACGATCGGGTGAGTGTGCGGATCCCACTTGGCCACGATGGCACCAGCGTCGACCTTGTCGCCTTCCTTCACCGAAATCACAGCACCGTACGGCAGCTTGTAACGCTCACGCTCACGACCGAAGTCATCAGCGATGGCCAGCTCACCGGAACGGGACACAGCCACCAGGTGACCGTCGACACGCTCTACGTGCTTGAGGTTGTGCAGACGGACGGTACCGCCATTCTTCACCTGGACGCTGTCGGCCGCGGAGGTCCGGCTTGCCGCACCACCGATGTGGAACGTACGCATCGTCAGCTGGGTACCCGGCTCACCGATGGACTGGGCAGCGATAACGCCGACCGCTTCACCGATGTTCACCTGGTGACCACGAGCCAGGTCGCGACCGTAGCACTTGGCGCAGATGCCGTAGCGGGTTTCGCAGCTGATCGGCGAACGTACGATCACTTCGTCGATGCTGTTGAGTTCGATGAACTCGACCCACTTCTCGTCAACCAGGGTGCCAGCAGGAACGATGACGTCCTCGGTACCCGGCTTGAATACGTCACGGGCGATGACACGACCCAATACGCGCTCACCCAATGGCTCTACTACGTCACCGCCTTCAATGTGCGGCGTCATGACCAGGCCATGTTCGGTGCCGCAATCGATCTCGGTCACGACCAGATCCTGGGCAACGTCTACCAGACGACGAGTCAGGTAACCGGAGTTCGCCGTTTTCAACGCGGTATCCGCAAGACCCTTACGAGCACCGTGAGTGGAGATGAAGTACTGGAGTACGCTCAAGCCTTCACGGAAGTTCGCGGTAATCGGGGTCTCGATGATGGAACCGTCCGGCTTGGCCATCAGGCCACGCATACCGGCGAGCTGACGGATCTGCGCAGCAGAACCCCGTGCGCCCGAGTCGGCCATCATGTACATCGAGTTGAAGGATTCCTGGTCGACTTCGTTGCCGTGACGGTCGATGACTTTCTCTTTCGAGAGGTTGGCCATCATCGCCTTGGAAACTTCGTCGTTCGCCTTGGACCAGAGGTCGATCACCTTGTTGTACTTCTCGCCCTGGGTTACCAGGCCGGAGGCGTACTGACTTTCGATCTCTTTCACTTCTTCGGTGGCAGCACCGATGATGCGGGCTTTTTCATCCGGGATAACGAAGTCGTTAACGCCGATGGAAACGCCGGAAATGGTCGAATAGGCAAAACCGGTGTACATCAACTGGTCAGCGAAGATCACGGTCTCTTTCAGACCCACCACGCGGTAGCACTGGTTGATCAGCTTGGAGATCGCCTTTTTCTTCATCGGCAGGTTGACGACGTCGAAGGACAAGCCTTTTGGCACAACCTGGAACAACAGCGCACGGCCGACGGTAGTGTCGACGATACGAGTGTTGGTCACGCTGCCGCCGTCACGCTCGTTCACGGTTTCGTTGATCCGCACCTTGACCTTGGCATGCAGTGCGGCTTCGCCGGCACGGAACACACGGTCAACTTCCTGCAGATCCGCGAACACACGACCTTCGCCCTTGGCGTTGATCGCTTCACGCGTCATGTAGTACAGACCCAATACAACGTCCTGCGACGGAACGATGATTGGCTCACCGTTGGCTGGCGACAGGATGTTGTTGGTCGACATCATCAACGCGCGCGCTTCGAGCTGGGCTTCCAGCGTCAGCGGTACGTGCACGGCCATCTGGTCGCCGTCGAAGTCGGCGTTGTACGCAGCACAGACCAGCGGGTGCAGCTGGATAGCCTTACCTTCGATCAGTACCGGTTCAAACGCCTGGATGCCCAGACGGTGAAGGGTCGGTGCACGGTTGAGCAGCACTGGGTGTTCGCGAATCACTTCAGGGAGAACGTCCCAGACCTCTGGCAGCTCGCGCTCGACCATTTTCTTGGCCGCTTTGATGGTGGTCGCCAGACCACGCATTTCCAGCTTGCCGAAAATGAACGGCTTGAACAGCTCCAAGGCCATTTTCTTAGGCAGACCGCACTGGTGCAGACGCAGGGTCGGGCCTACGGTAATTACCGAACGACCGGAGTAGTCAACACGCTTACCGAGCAAGTTCTGACGGAAACGACCCTGCTTACCCTTGATCATGTCAGCCAGGGATTTCAGAGGACGCTTGTTGGAACCGGTAATAGCGCGGCCACGACGACCGTTGTCGAGCAGTGCGTCGACCGCTTCCTGCAACATACGCTTTTCGTTGCGCACGATGATGTCCGGAGCGGACAGATCGAGCAGGCGCTTCAAGCGGTTGTTACGGTTGATCACTCGACGATACAGATCGTTGAGGTCGGAAGTCGCGAAACGACCGCCATCGAGCGGAACCAGCGGACGCAGGTCTGGCGGCAGAACCGGCAGAACGGTCAGCACCATCCACTCTGGCAGGTTGCCGGAACCCTGGAAGGCTTCCATCAACTTCAGACGCTTGGACAGCTTCTTGATCTTGGTTTCGGAGTTGGTTTGCGGAATTTCTTCGCGCAGACGGCCAATCTCGTGCTCCAGGTCGATAGCGTGCAGCAGTTCGCGGACAGCTTCGGCACCCATGCGGGCATCGAAATCGTCACCGAACTCTTCCAGCGCTTCGAAGTACTGCTCGTCGTTGAGCAGCTGACCTTTTTCAAGAGTGGTCATGCCTGGATCGATAACGACATAGCTCTCGAAGTAGAGAACACGTTCGATATCACGCAGGGTCATGTCCATCAGCAAGCCGATACGGGACGGCAGCGATTTCAGGAACCAGATGTGGGCAACCGGCGAGGCCAGTTCGATGTGCGCCATGCGCTCACGACGAACTTTTGCCAGCGCGACTTCAACGCCGCACTTCTCGCAGATCACACCGCGGTGCTTCAAGCGCTTGTACTTACCGCACAGGCACTCGTAATCCTTGACCGGGCCAAAGATCTTGGCGCAGAACAGGCCGTCACGCTCAGGTTTGAACGTACGGTAGTTGATGGTTTCCGGCTTTTTAACTTCACCGAACGACCACGAACGGATCATCTCAGGCGAGGCCAATCCAATACGGATGGCGTCGAACTCTTCGACTTGACCCTGGTTTTTCAGCAAATTCAGTAGGTCTTTCAAGGCCTTTCCTCCTGGCGGAGCAGAGAGCGGGCAAAACAGCCCCGCTCTCGATTCGCGTCACGTGTTATTCGGTTTCCAGATCGATATCGATGCCGAGGGAACGAATTTCCTTGATCAACACGTTGAAAGACTCGGGCATGCCCGGCTCCATACGGTGATCGCCGTCCACGATGTTTTTGTACATCTTGGTCCGGCCGTTCACATCGTCCGACTTCACTGTGAGCATTTCTTGCAGAGTGTATGCAGCACCGTACGCTTCCAGTGCCCAGACCTCCATCTCCCCGAAACGCTGACCACCGAACTGCGCCTTACCACCCAGCGGCTGCTGGGTAACCAGGCTGTAAGAACCGGTAGAACGAGCGTGCATCTTGTCGTCTACCAAGTGGTTCAGCTTCAGCATGTACATGTAGCCAACGGTAACCGGGCGCTCGAACTTGTTGCCGGTACGGCCGTCGAACAACTGCATCTGGCCGCTTTCCGGCAGGTCTGCCAGCTTCAGCATGGCCTTGATTTCGCTTTCCTTGGCACCGTCGAACACCGGAGTAGCCATTGGAACGCCGCCGCGCAGGTTCTTCGCCAGATCCAGGATTTCCTGGTCGGAGAAGGTGTCCAGCTCTTCGTTGCGACCGCCGATCTCGTTGTAGATCTCGTGCAGGAACTTACGCAGGTCAGCGACCTTGCGCTGCTCTTCGATCATACGGTTGATCTTCTCGCCCAAGCCCTTGGCCGCGAGGCCCAGGTGGGTTTCAAGGATCTGACCAACGTTCATACGCGAAGGTACGCCCAACGGGTTGAGGACCACATCGACCGGGGTGCCATTGGCATCGTGCGGCATGTCTTCAACCGGCATGATCACGGAGACCACACCCTTGTTACCGTGACGACCGGCCATCTTGTCGCCCGGCTGGATGCGGCGACGGATTGCCAGGTAAACCTTGACGATTTTCAGCACGCCTGGAGCCAGGTCATCGCCCTGCTGCAGTTTGCGCTTCTTGTCTTCGAACTTGTCGTCCAGCAGACGGCGGCGATCAACGATGTAGGCCTGGGCCTTCTCGAGCTGCTCGTTCAGAGCATCTTCAGCCATGCGCAGTTTGAACCACTGGCCATGCTCAAGACCGTCGAGGACTTCGTCGGTGATTTCCTGACCTTTCTTCAGGCCGGCGCCGCCTTCAGCCTTGTGGCCTACCAGGGCGGAGCGCAGACGTTCGAAAGTCGCGCCTTCGACAATACGGAACTCTTCGTTCAGGTCCTTGCGGATCTCGTCGAGCTGAGTCTTCTCGATGGACAGTGCACGAGCATCACGCTCAACGCCGTCGCGGGTGAAGACCTGTACGTCGATGACGGTACCCTTGGTGCCGGTAGGCACGCGCAGGGAGGTGTCTTTAACGTCGCTGGCTTTTTCACCGAAGATGGCACGCAGCAGTTTTTCTTCCGGAGTCAGCTGGGTCTCGCCTTTCGGAGTGACCTTGCCCACCAGGATGTCGCCTGCGCCTACTTCGGCACCTACATAAACGATACCGGCTTCGTCCAGCTTGTTCAGTGCAGCTTCACCCACGTTCGGGATGTCCGCAGTGATTTCCTCTGGGCCAAGCTTGGTGTCACGGGCCACACAGGTCAGTTCCTGGATGTGGATCGTGGTGAAGCGATCTTCCTGAACCACACGCTCGGACAGGCAGATGGAGTCTTCGAAGTTGAAGCCGTTCCATGCCATGAACGCGATGCGCATGTTCTGGCCCAACGCCAGTTCACCCATATCGGTGGACGGACCGTCGGCCATGATGTCGCTGCGCTGAACCCGATCACCCTTGCTCACCAGCGGACGCTGGTTGATGCAGGTGTTCTGGTTGGAGCGGGTGTATTTGGTCAGGTTGTAGATGTCGACACCGGCTTCGCCAGTTTCAACTTCGTCATCGGCAACACGAACCACGATACGGCTGGCGTCGACGGAGTCGATCACGCCGCCTCGACGAGCCACGACGCAAACGCCGGAGTCACGGGCTACGTTACGCTCCATGCCGGTACCGACCAGCGGCTTGTCGGCACGCAGGGTGGGTACAGCTTGACGCTGCATGTTCGAACCCATCAACGCACGGTTGGCGTCGTCGTGCTCGAGGAACGGGATCAGCGACGCTGCAACCGACACTACCTGCTTCGGCGACACGTCCATCAAGGTGACGTCTTCCGGCGCCTTGACGGTGAACTCGTTCAAGTGACGAACCGCTACCAGCTCGTCGATCAGAACTTTCTTGTCGTTCATCGTGGCCGAAGCCTGGGCGATCACGTGATCAGCTTCTTCGATGGCGGACAGGAACACGATCTCGTCGGTGACCAGGGCATCTTTCACCACGCGGTACGGGCTTTCGAGGAAGCCGTACTGGTTGGTGCGCGCATAGGCAGCCAGGGAGTTGATCAGACCGATGTTCGGACCTTCCGGCGTTGCGATCGGGCATACACGACCGTAGTGCGTCGGGTGTACGTCACGAACTTCGAAGCCTGCACGCTCACGAGTCAGACCGCCTGGGCCGAGTGCGGAGACACGACGCTTGTGGGTGATCTCGGACAGCGGGTTGTTCTGGTCCATGAACTGGGACAGCTGGCTCGAACCGAAGAACTCCTTCACCGCCGCAGCCACAGGCTTGGCGTTGATCAGGTCTTGCGGCATCAGGCCTTCGCTTTCAGCCATCGACAGGCGTTCCTTGACCGCACGCTCTACGCGCACCAGGCCAACACGGAACTGGTTCTCGGCCATCTCGCCTACGCAGCGAACACGACGGTTACCCAGGTGGTCGATATCATCGACGATGCCTTTGCCGTTACGGATGTCGACCAGGGTCTTGAGGACCGCGACGATGTCGTCCTTGTTCAGTACACCCGAACCTTCGATCTCGGTACGACCGATACGACGGTTGAACTTCATCCGGCCGACCGCAGACAGGTCATAGCGCTCAGGGCTGAAGAACAGGTTGTTGAACAGGGTCTCGGCGGCATCCTTGGTTGGCGGCTCGCCAGGACGCATCATGCGATAGATCTCGACCAGGGCTTCCAGCTGGTTGCCGGTGGAGTCGATCTTCAGCGTGTCGGAAATGAACGGACCACAGTCGATGTCGTTGGTATACAGCGTCTCGATGCGAACGACCTGGGCCTTGGCGATTTTCGCCAGGATCTCGGTGTTCAGCTCGGTGTTGCACTCTGCCAGGATTTCGCCGGTGGCCGGATGCACGATGACCTTGGCCGTGGTGCGACCCAGGACGTAGTCCAGAGGCACTTGCAGCTCTTTGATCCCGGCTTTTTCCAGCTGGTTGATGTGGCGAGCGGTGATACGACGACCCTGCTCGACAATAACCTTGCCTTTGTCATCCTGGATATCGAGGACAGCGATTTCACCGCGCAGGCGCTGAGGCACCAGTTCCAGGCTGAGGTTTTCACCTTGCACGTGGAAAACGTTGGTGGTGTAGAACGCGTCCAGCACTTCTTCAGTGGTATAGCCGAGCGCACGCAGCAGTACCGATGCAGGCAGCTTGCGACGACGGTCGATACGCACGAACACGCAGTCTTTCGGGTCGAATTCGAAGTCCAACCACGAACCGCGGTAAGGAATGATGCGCGCGGAGTAAAGCAGTTTGCCGGAGCTGTGCGTCTTGCCACGGTCGTGGTCGAAGAACACGCCCGGAGAACGGTGCAGCTGGGAAACGATTACACGCTCGGTACCGTTGATTACGAAGGTACCGTTTTCAGTCATCAGGGGGATTTCACCCATGTAGACTTCTTGCTCTTTGATGTCCTTGATCGCTTTGTTCGACGATTCTTTGTCGAAAATGATCAGGCGCACTTTTACCCGCAAAGGTACGGCGTAAGTCACACCGCGCAATACGCATTCTTTGACATCAAATGCCGGTTCGCCCAGGCGATAACCGACGTACTCCAGCGCAGCATTGCCGGAGTAGCTGATGATCGGGAAAACGGATTTGAAGGCCGCATGCAGGCCCACGTCGCGGAACTGATCTTTAGTCGCTCCCGCTTGCAAGAATTCACGATACGAATCCAGCTGGATGGCCAGGAGGTACGGCACATCCATGACGTCCGGCAACTTGCTAAAGTCCTTGCGGATACGTTTTTTCTCAGTATATGAGTAAGCCATCAGCGTTCCCCAGCTTGGTCACCTGCTTGTTTGGCCCCTCCCGACGGGAGCAGCCAGAAAATCGTGCAAACCCCATGGTTTGCGCCACCACATCGGGTGGTTACAGCTCGCGATCAGCACCGACCCAGTCGGCTGCCAATAACGGAAAAAGGCCGGTGGCAAGAGCCACCAGCCATCAGCCTGTCGCTTAACGCTCGGGCTGGAGACGCAAAGTCGATGCTTACTTCAGCTCGACTTTAGCGCCTGCTTCTTCCAGAGTGGCCTTGGCTTTGTCAGCTGCGTCTTTCGATACAGCTTCCAGAACCATGGCAGGAGCGCCGTCAACTACAGCCTTGGCTTCTTTCAGGCCCAGACCGGTCAGTTCACGTACTGCCTTGATCACGTTTACTTTCTTCTCGCCAGCTTCGGTCAGCATGACGTTGAATTCGGTTTGCTCTTCAACAACGGCGGCAGCAGCAGCTGGACCAGCGGAAGCAGCGGCAGCGGAAACGCCGAATTTTTCTTCGAAAGCTTTGATCAGCTCAACAACCTGCAGAACCGCCATTTCAGCTACGGCGTTGAGGATATCGTCTTGGGAGATAGACATTACTGTATTTCCTGAATTGGGGGACGGCCTACGCGGCCATCGAAATAAACAAAAAAGCGCGAGAGAAAGTGCTCAGCCTTAGGCTGCGGCAGCTTCTTTTTGCTCGCGAACTGCAGCCAGGGTACGAGCCAGCTTGCTGGTGGCGCCTTGAATCACGCTCATCAGCTGCGAAATGGCTTCGTCGCGGGTCGGCAGTGTTGCCAGTACATCGATCTGATTAGCTGCGAGGAACTTGCCCTCGAACGCAGCTGCCTTGATCTCGAACTTGTCCTGACCCTTGGCGAATTCCTTGAACAAACGGGCAGCAGCGCCTGGATGATCTTTGGAGAACGCGATCAGGGTCGGGCCGGTGAACACGTCGTTGAGAACACTGTATTCAGTGTCAGCAACAGCGCGCTTGAGCAGGGTGTTACGTACGACACGTACGTAAACGCCAGCTTCACGGGCCTCTTTACGGAGTCCGGTCATTGCGCCTACTGTTACGCCACGGGCATCAGCCACGACAGCGGACAGAGCGACTTTGGCAGCCTCGTTGACTTCAGCGACGATGGCCTTCTTGTCTTCGAGATTAATTGCCACGGGTTTAACTCCTGCTTGTTACCGTTTCATTCGAT
This sequence comes from Pseudomonas sp. CG7, assembly GCF_023701885.1. Taxonomy (NCBI): domain Bacteria; kingdom Pseudomonadati; phylum Pseudomonadota; class Gammaproteobacteria; order Pseudomonadales; family Pseudomonadaceae; genus Pseudomonas; species Pseudomonas sp. CG7. The sequence goes on from NZ_JABAEE010000014.1 coordinate 92,576, forward strand.
CGAAACCGAATGTCGTTTTGGTGTCTGATTCGGTAAGGAACCGGGAGCACCATCTGCGTAGGCTTGTGGTTTAAGACTTGCGTCGCCTACGGTCTTGGACAGCCCCCGCCAGGCAGGGACCCCAATTTTGTGGTTGGCGCGATTGCTCGTGCCAACCTGAGTCTTACGCGTCGAGCGAGCTCTGATCGATGACCAGACCTGGGCCCATAGTGGTGCTCAGGGTAACGCGCTTGACGTAGATACCTTTCGAAGAAGCTGGCTTGATACGCTTCAGATCAGCGATCAGGGCTTCAACGTTTTCCTTCAGCTTGACGGCGTCGAAGCCGATCTTGCCAACGGAAGTGTGGATGATGCCGTTTTTGTCGGTGCGATAACGAACCTGACCAGCCTTGGCGTTTTTAACCGCGGTGGCTACGTCTGGCGTTACGGTGCCGACTTTAGGGTTAGGCATCAGACCACGTGGACCGAGGATCTGACCCAACTGACCTACAACACGCATGGCATCCGGAGATGCGATCACTACGTCATAGTTCAGGTCGCCGCCCTTCATTTCAGCAGCCAGGTCGTCCATGCCTACGCGATCAGCGCCAGCGGCCAGAGCAGCTTCAGCTGCTGGGCCCTGGGTGAACACGGCAACACGAACGGTCTTGCCAGTGCCGTGTGGCAGCACGGTTGCGCTACGAACGACCTGGTCGGATTTACGTGGGTCAACACCCAGGTTCACAGCAACGTCGAACGACTCGCTGAACTTGACAGTCGACAGCTCAGCCAGCAGAGCGGCGGCGTCTACAAAGTTGTAGGCCTTGCCTGCTTCGATTTTGCCGGCGATAGCCTTTTGACGCTTGGTCAGCTTAGCCATTACACACCCTCCACGTTAAGGCCCATGCTACGAGCAGAACCGGCGATAGTACGCACGGCTGCATCCATATCAGCTGCAGTCAGATCCGCGTTTTTGGTTTTCGCGATTTCTTCCAGCTGAGCACGGGTAACGGTGCCAACCTTAACGGTGTTTGGACGAGCGGAACCGCTGGTCAAACCTGCAGCCTTCTTCAGCAGAACCGAAGCCGGGGTGCTTTTTGTTTCGAAAGTGAAGCTACGGTCGCTGTAGACAGTGATGATCACTGGAGTCGGCAGACCTGGCTCAAGACCCTGAGTACGGGCGTTGAAAGCCTTGCAGAACTCCATGATGTTCACGCCGTGCTGACCCAGGGCAGGACCAACAGGTGGGCTTGGGTTAGCCTGAGCGGCCTTCACTTGCAGCTTGATGTAAGCGGTAATTTTCTTGGCCATGAGGCACTCCAATTACGGGTTCGAACGCCTCGAAAGGCTCCCCGGTTACTTGCGCGTTTATCCCAGTGACGACAAAACCCCACAGCCTAGGGCTGCGGGGTTGGGATGCCTGTTCAATCAGACCTTTTCGACCTGGCTGAACTCTAGCTCTACCGGAGTAGAGCGACCGAAAATGAGCACTGCCACTTGGATCCGGCTCTTTTCGTAGTTAACTTCTTCAACCGTGCCATTGAAATCAGCGAATGGACCGTCGGTGACACGTACAACCTCACCCGGCTCAAACAGCGTTTTCGGCTTCGGCTTGTCGCTACCATCAGCGACACGACGCAGAATCGCTTCTGCCTCTTTATCCGTGATCGGCGCAGGCTTGTCGGCGGTACCGCCAATGAAGCCCATCACCCGAGGGGTATCCTTGACCAAGTGCCAAGTCCCTTCGTTCATGTCCATCTGTACCAGCACGTAGCCCGGAAAGAACTTACGTTCACTTTTGCGCTTCTGGCCATTGCGCATTTCAACCACTTCTTCAGTGGGGACCAGAATCTCGCCGAAGCCATCTTCCATGCCAGCCAGCTTTACGCGCTCTACCAGCGAGCGCATGACATGCTTCTCGTAACCCGAGTAAGCATGCACAACGTACCAACGCTTAGCCACGGGACACCCTTAGCCAACAATCAAGGAAACAAGCCAGCCGAGCAGGGAATCAAGCCCCCACAACAGCAACGCCATTACCAGAACAACAGCCACAACAATCAACGTGGTCTGCGTGGTTTCTTGGCGAGTCGGCCATACGACTTTACGAATCTCGGTGCGAGCTTCCTTAGCGAGTACAAAGAAAGACTTGCCCTTGGCTGTCTGCAGGCCTACAAAGGCAGCTACAGCAGCAATGGCGAGCAATGCTAGTACGCGGTACAGGATCGGCGAAGCAGAATAATACTGATTGCCAACAACGCCAATAACCACCAAAGCGACTACCACTAGCCACTTGAGCAGATCGAAGCGAGAGCCTTGAGCTTCAGCTTTAGGAGTCATCTATGAAGATCCTGTGAAAAGAAAGCCAGACACACCAAGTGAATCTGGCAGGTCAGGAGGGAATCGAACCCCCAACCTACGGTTTTGGAGACCGTCGCTCTGCCAATTGAGCTACTGACCTAAAACAAAATCAGGCCGACCATTATGCCGGCCCGAAAAAGACATTACAACTGTTTACTCGATGACTTTGGCTACGACGCCAGCGCCGACGGTACGACCGCCTTCACGGATAGCGAAACGCAGACCGTCTTCCATCGCGATGGTCTTGATCAGGGTAACAGTCATCTGAATGTTGTCACCTGGCATTACCATTTCAACGCCTTCTGGCAGCTCGCAGTTACCAGTCACGTCAGTTGTACGGAAGTAGAACTGTGGACGGTAGCCCTTGAAGAACGGAGTATGCCGGCCGCCTTCTTCCTTGCTCAGAACGTAGACTTCTGCAGTGAACTTGGTGTGCGGCTTGACGGTGCCTGGCTTGACCAGAACCTGGCCACGCTCAACGTCGTCACGCTTGGTGCCGCGCAGCAGTACACCACAGTTCTCACCGGCACGACCTTCGTCGAGCAGCTTGCGGAACATTTCAACGCCAGTACAGGTCGTTTTCTGAGTGTCGCGCAGACCGACAATCTCAACTTCTTCCTGGATACGAACAATGCCACGCTCAACACGACCAGTCACAACAGTACCGCGACCGGAGATCGAGAACACGTCTTCGATTGGCATCAGGAACGGCTTGTCGATAGCACGCTCTGGCTCTGGGATGTAGCTATCCAGAGTTTCCACCAGCTTCTTGACAGCAGTGGTGCCCATTTCGTTGTCGTCTTGGCCATTCAGAGCCATCAGAGCCGAACCGATGATGATTGGAGTGTCATCACCTGGGAAGTCGTAAGTGCTCAGCAGGTCGCGCACTTCCATCTCAACCAGTTCCAGCAGCTCAGCGTCGTCAACCATGTCAGCCTTGTTCAGGAAGACAACGATGTACGGAACGCCTACCTGACGGGACAGCAGGATGTGCTCACGGGTTTGCGGCATCGGACCATCAGCGGCCGAGCAAACCAGGATCGCGCC
>NZ_JABAEE010000014.1:96062-99271 GCF_023701885.1 Pseudomonas sp. CG7
ACCTGACGGGACAGCAGGATGTGCTCACGGGTTTGCGGCATCGGACCATCAGCGGCCGAGCAAACCAGGATCGCGCCATCCATCTGGGCAGCACCGGTGATCATGTTTTTTACGTAGTCGGCGTGACCTGGGCAGTCAACGTGTGCGTAGTGACGCACGGCCGAATCGTATTCAACGTGAGCGGTGTTGATGGTGATACCGCGAGCTTTCTCTTCCGGGGCGCTGTCGATCTTGTCGAAGTCAACCTTGGCCGAACCGAAAACTTCGGAGCAGACGCGGGTCAGAGCAGCGGTCAGCGTGGTCTTACCGTGGTCAACGTGACCAATGGTACCGACGTTGACGTGCGGCTTATTACGTTCGAACTTTTCCTTAGCCATCGAAATCACCCCTAGGAGAAGAATTTAGCGAGTCACACAAGCCATTAAAACAAAGGCAGATATTTGCATATCTGCCTTGTTATATGGAGCTCTTGAGCGGATTTGAACCGCTGACCTCACCCTTACCAAGGGTGTGCTCTACCAACTGAGCTACAAGAGCGAAACACTTTGCACAACCTGCAAACTTGGAGCGGGTAGCGGGAATCGAACCCGCATCATCAGCTTGGAAGGCTGAGGTTCTACCACTAAACTATACCCGCGGAGCTTGCAGCTCACGCTAAAAATGGTGGAGGGGGAAGGATTCGAACCTTCGAAGTCGTAGACGTCAGATTTACAGTCTGATCCCTTTGGCCGCTCGGGATCCCCTCCTAAGCGAGCCGGCATTCTATATCATGCCAGCCTTCTGTCAAGCATTTTCTCATTAAAAACCTGAGGTTAGCTGCGTTGACGTCGCTTCGTACCGCTTACCTTTAAAGGTCTTCGCTGCGAAGCGGGCGCCATTCTATGCAAACTACCCTGCGGGTGCAACCCCCTCGCACGGCATTATTTTATGTTTTAACTCATTGAATTCTTTAGAAAGGTTTTGAAGCAGCGTTTCATTCACCTTTCCCGCGCTTTCCTGGGAAACTTGAACCCAGAACCCTCCACCCTCAGGAGCGCTCTGAGAGCCCGACGCCACGAAGCGACCCAGGACACTCGAAGCCGCCAAACGCTGCTCCAACTGCCTGGCCAGCTCCGGACGGGAAAAACCACCCAGGTAGACACAGGTTTGGGATACCTCACCGGACTTGGCTGAATCGCGCCTGACAAGGGCGTCCGCCGTTTCGCTCAAGAGATGGATATCCTGTTGCGAACCGCGATACAAACTCAGCGGCGTGACATCCTTGGCGCGAAGCGGAGCCTCCTGCTGATGCCAGATGTAATAAAAGACATTCAAAACCAGCAATAACAGAAACAGCCACCGCATAAAGACCTCAAGACAAAGGGCAGGCCATCGCCAAGCCAACAAAAACCAGGTCAGGCACCACCCTGGCATCTGGAACGACCCCGGAAACCAGATTGGCATCTCCTCCTGTAAGAAACACCACGAATTCCTTTCCCCAATATTGCCGCGCCAATTCAAGCTGAGTCAGGACGAACCCCCTGAGCATCAGCATGCAACCGCGCTCAACCGCCTCGACGGTCGCACGACCTGGAGCGAGACTCTCATGGGCTCGCTCGGCCGCTATATCGTCATAGCGAATTTTTCGTGTGTGGGTACGCAATTGATTACGCATTAGCGGCATGCCAGGACGAATGAATCCGCCGAGATGCTCGCCATCCGCCGCCACGAAATCAGCAGTAACTGCAGTACCAAAATCAAGAACCAGGCATGCCCCCGAAGCGAGATGAAAACCGCCGAGCAAGGCCAGCCATCGATCGAGGCCTAGCCGCTCGTAATCTTCGTAGCCGTTTTTCACACCTGCCATTTCCCGGGCGGGCACAGCACGAACCACCGACACCCCGAACAGGTCAACCAGCGAAGCGACCAGTGAGTCCGTCTCCGCCAAGGTCCTGACGCGAACAAGACGACACTTTCTGAGCTGGAATTTCCCTCCATCACTCAGGCTCGCCAGCAGATCGTCGTCACAGCTGACCACGCCCCCCTCGACCGGCGTTATCCCGTCAGCACGAAGAACACGCCATTTGATAAAGCTGTTGCCGCAGTCAAGCTCAAGAATCATCACGCAACCTCAAACTGAGCTCACCACCGCTAAAGTTCTTTTCCACACCATCTACCTTCAAACGCAGCGCACCCTGGTGATCAATGCCCAGCACAATGCCGTCAATTTTATTAACACCTGCAATCAGAGATACAGCTCGGCCTTGCCAAAGGTGGTACTGCTCCCATTCCGACTGGATCGCAGTAAACCCCGATGCATGATGACGCTCCAGATACTGCTGTAGCTTCGCACCCAATCGCGCCACCAGCTCATTCCGATCGAAATCCCTGCCCGCCTCAAGGCACATGGACGTCCACTGCTGATCGACCTCATCAGTTGCTTGCATGTTCACATTAACCCCTACGCCCAGGACGACATGGCAAACATCAGCAGGATCTCCAACCAATTCAAGCAGAATGCCCGCAATCTTTTTCTCACCCACCAGGACATCATTGGGCCATTTCAGTCCTGCCCCCGCGATGCCCATGTCGCGCAAGACATGCATGACAGCGAGCCCGACAACCAGACTCAGACCTTCAATTTGTCGCATGCCGCCGTCAATGCGTAACACCAGGCTGTGATAGAGATTTTCAGCAAAGGGACTGACCCACTTACGACCACGACGACCGCGCCCCGCTATCTGTCGCTCGGCCAAAACCAAGAACGGTGCTGCTCCGCCACGTTCAATGCAACGCAGCGCCTCGGCGTTAGTGGAGTCGATAGAGTCAAATATATGGACAGGCCACTCAGGAAGGCCTTTTGCGCGGATTTCTGCCGCATCCAAAAGCAATAGGGGCTTCGCCAATTGATACCCCCTACCTCGAACTTTATGCACAGACAATCCTAAATCCGCCTCCAAGTGCTGTAGCTGCTTCCATACAGCACTGCGACTGATACCCAGTGCAATACCCAGCGCCTGCCCCGAATGAAAGCGGCCATCCTTCAGAAGTTTTAGCAACGTGAGCATGCGGACTGCGCCCTGATAATGAGGCCCGCATGATAGCCATGCGCAAGACGGTTGCATAGAAACACAAAATGACTTTCCTGCGGGCAAAACAAAACCCCTACCTGCATCAGCAGATAGGGGTTTCGGAATTTAATCTTGACGATGACCTACTCTCACATGGGG
>NZ_JABAEE010000150.1:0-3378 GCF_023701885.1 Pseudomonas sp. CG7
AAAACAAAACCCCTACCTGCATCAGCAGATAGGGGTTTCGGAATTTAATCTTGACGATGACCTACTCTCACATGGGGAAACCCCACACTACCATCGGCGATGCATCGTTTCACTGCTGAGTTCGGGATGGGATCAGGTGGTTCCAATGCTCTATGGTCGTCAAGAAATTCGGGTACCGAGTCGCGGCCTGATGGCCTCGCTTCAGTAAATTGGGTATGTGATAGCTGTCGGTGTTTTGTGAGATTCGAACTTTCGGTTCGTTTCGTCTTCACACACCGCAATCTGGTGCTCTTTCGAGTCAGCAAATTGCTTGGGTGTTATATGGTCAAGCCTCACGGGCAATTAGTACAGGTTAGCTCAACGCCTCACAGCGCTTACACACCCTGCCTATCAACGTCGTAGTCTTCGACGGCCCTTCAGGGGACTCAAGGTCCCAGTGAGATCTCATCTTGAGGCAAGTTTCCCGCTTAGATGCTTTCAGCGGTTATCTTTCCCGAACATAGCTACCCGGCAATGCCACTGGCGTGACAACCGGAACACCAGAGGTTCGTCCACTCCGGTCCTCTCGTACTAGGAGCAGCCCCTCTCAAATCTCAAACGTCCACGGCAGATAGGGACCGAACTGTCTCACGACGTTCTAAACCCAGCTCGCGTACCACTTTAAATGGCGAACAGCCATACCCTTGGGACCGGCTTCAGCCCCAGGATGTGATGAGCCGACATCGAGGTGCCAAACACCGCCGTCGATATGAACTCTTGGGCGGTATCAGCCTGTTATCCCCGGAGTACCTTTTATCCGTTGAGCGATGGCCCTTCCATACAGAACCACCGGATCACTAAGACCTACTTTCGTACCTGCTCGACGTGTCTGTCTCGCAGTCAAGCGCGCTTTTGCCTTTATACTCTACGACCGATTTCCGACCGGTCTGAGCGCACCTTCGTACTCCTCCGTTACTCTTTAGGAGGAGACCGCCCCAGTCAAACTACCCACCATACACTGTCCTCGATCCGGATAACGGACCTGAGTTAGAACCTCAAAGTTGCCAGGGTGGTATTTCAAGGATGGCTCCACGCAGACTGGCGTCCACGCTTCAAAGCCTCCCACCTATCCTACACAAGCAAATTCAAAGTCCAGTGCAAAGCTATAGTAAAGGTTCACGGGGTCTTTCCGTCTAGCCGCGGATACACTGCATCTTCACAGCGATTTCAATTTCACTGAGTCTCGGGTGGAGACAGCGCCGCCATCGTTACGCCATTCGTGCAGGTCGGAACTTACCCGACAAGGAATTTCGCTACCTTAGGACCGTTATAGTTACGGCCGCCGTTTACCGGGGCTTCGATCAAGAGCTTCGCGTTAGCTAACCCCATCAATTAACCTTCCGGCACCGGGCAGGCGTCACACCCTATACGTCCACTTTCGTGTTTGCAGAGTGCTGTGTTTTTAATAAACAGTCGCAGCGGCCTGGTATCTTCGACCGGCGTGGGCTTACGCAGCAAGTGCTTCACCCTCACCGGCGCACCTTCTCCCGAAGTTACGGTGCCATTTTGCCTAGTTCCTTCACCCGAGTTCTCTCAAGCGCCTTGGTATTCTCTACCCAACCACCTGTGTCGGTTTGGGGTACGGTTCCTGGTTACCTGAAGCTTAGAAGCTTTTCTTGGAAGCATGGCATCAACCACTTCGTCACCCAAAGGGTAACTCGTCATCAGCTCTCGGCCTTAGAATCCCGGATTTACCTAAGATTCCAGCCTACCACCTTAAACTTGGACAACCAACGCCAAGCTGGCCTAGCCTTCTCCGTCCCTCCATCGCAATAACCAGAAGTACAGGAATATTAACCTGTTTTCCATCGACTACGCTTTTCAGCCTCGCCTTAGGGACCGACTAACCCTGCGTCGATTAACGTTGCGCAGGAAACCTTGGTCTTTCGGCGTGGGTGTTTTTCACACCCATTGTCGTTACTCATGTCAGCATTCGCACTTCTGATACCTCCAGCAAGCTTCTCAACTCACCTTCACAGGCTTACAGAACGCTCCTCTACCGCATCACTTACGTGATACCCGTAGCTTCGGTGTATGGTTTGAGCCCCGTTACATCTTCCGCGCAGGCCGACTCGACTAGTGAGCTATTACGCTTTCTTTAAAGGGTGGCTGCTTCTAAGCCAACCTCCTAGCTGTCTAAGCCTTCCCACATCGTTTCCCACTTAACCATAACTTTGGGACCTTAGCTGACGGTCTGGGTTGTTTCCCTTTTCACGACGGACGTTAGCACCCGCCGTGTGTCTCCCATGCTCGGCACTTGTAGGTATTCGGAGTTTGCATCGGTTTGGTAAGTCGGGATGACCCCCTAGCCGAAACAGTGCTCTACCCCCTACAGTGATACATGAGGCGCTACCTAAATAGCTTTCGAGGAGAACCAGCTATCTCCGAGCTTGATTAGCCTTTCACTCCGATCCACAGGTCATCCGCTAACTTTTCAACGGTAGTCGGTTCGGTCCTCCAGTTAGTGTTACCCAACCTTCAACCTGCCCATGGATAGATCGCCCGGTTTCGGGTCTATTCCCAGCGACTAGACGCCCTATTAAGACTCGCTTTCGCTACGCCTCCCCTATTCGGTTAAGCTCGCCACTGAAAATAAGTCGCTGACCCATTATACAAAAGGTACGCAGTCACCCAACAAAGTGGGCTCCCACTGCTTGTACGCATACGGTTTCAGGATCTATTTCACTCCCCTCTCCGGGGTTCTTTTCGCCTTTCCCTCACGGTACTAGTTCACTATCGGTCAGTCAGTAGTATTTAGCCTTGGAGGATGGTCCCCCCATATTCAGACAAAGTTTCTCGTGCTCCGTCCTACTCGATTTCACTTCTAAGATCCTTTCGCGTACAGGGCTATCACCCACTATGGCCGCACTTTCCAGAGCGTTCCGCTAAAATCAAAGAAGCTTAAGGGCTAGTCCCCGTTCGCTCGCCACTACTAAGGGAATCTCGGTTGATTTCTTTTCCTCAGGGTACTTAGATGTTTCAGTTCCCCTGGTTCGCCTCTTGCACCTATGTATTCAGTACAAGATAACCATCTTATGATGGCTGGGTTCCCCCATTCAGACATCTCCGGATCAAAGTCTGTTTGCCGACTCCCCGAAGCTTTTCGCAGGCTACCACGTCTTTCATCGCCTCTGACTGCCAAGGCATCCACCGTATGCGCTTCTTCACTTGACCATATAACCCCAAGCAATCTGGTTATACTGTGAAGACGACATTCGCCGAAAATTCGAATTTCTCAATTAAGAGAACTCACAAATTTTACCTTAGCCTGATCCGTTACCAGTGAAAGTAACGTTCAGTCTATCTTTCTATCACATACCCAAATTTTTAAAGAACGAA
>NZ_JABAEE010000151.1:0-5576 GCF_023701885.1 Pseudomonas sp. CG7
GACGTCAACGACACCACCACCGTGACGTTGACCGCTAATCCGACCGTGAACGAAAACGGCACCATCACCTACACCGCCACCCTGACCGGTGCCGATGGCAAGCCAGTTACCGCGCAAAACGGTCCTGTGACGGTCACGCTCGAAAGCGGCAAGACCATCACCATCGCAGCCGGCGCAAGCTCGGGTGCGTTGGATGTAGCCGTCGGCAACGACGTCTACCAAGGCCCAACCACCGTCACTGAGTCGATCAAAGATGCATCCGGTGGCAACCTCGAAGCCATTGCTCCGAACACCGCGCCAGTCAGCACCGTGGTCAGCGACGTCAACGACACCACCACCGTGACATTGACCGCTAATCCGACCGTGAACGAAAACGGCACCATCACCTACACCGCGACCCTGACCGGTGCCGACGGCAAACCCGTCACTGCGCAGAACGGTCCGGTGACCGTGACGCTGGAAAGCGGCAAGACCGTCACCATCGCCGCCGGCGCAAGCTCGGGCGCGCTGGATGTCGCGGTTGGCAACGATGTGTACCAAGGCCCAACCACCGTCACCGAGTCGATCAAGGATGCATCCGGTGGCAACCTCGAAGCCATCGCAGTCGATAAGACCGGCGCGTCGACGGCCGTGGGCGACACTGTCGACAACACCAGCGTCAGCATCACCGGCAGCACATCGGTCACCGAAGGCCAAGCAGCGACATACACCGTCAGCCTGACGAACCCGGCGCAAACCGAAGTGACGCTCAAGATCGTCTACAGCGGCACCGCCGCCGACGGCACGGACTTCACCGGCGTCTACACCGTGAAGATCCCGGCCAACGCCACCAGCGCGACCTTCAACGTGGCGACGCTGGACGACAAGATCACCGAAGGCACCGAAAACTTCGTGGTCCGGATCGACTCGGCCACCGGTGGCAACTTCGAGCACCTGGCGGTCAGCGGCACCAATGGCAGCGTCAGCACCTCGATCATCGACAACGATGCACCGCCGGTACTCGACCTGGACGCCAACAACTCCAGCGGCAGGACCGGTGCCGATTACCAAGTGACCTTTACCGAAGGCACCACCGGCCCGGGCGTGTCGATTGGCGACACCGACCTGAAAATCACCGACCCGGACAGCACCATGCTGACCGGCGCCACCATCGTGCTGACCAACCGTCAGCCTGGCGATCATCTGAACCTGGGCAATAGCGTCAACGGCATCAGCATCAACGCCAACAGCACCGACGGCAAAGTCGTCCTGACGCTGACAGGCAATGCAACGCTGGCCGACTACATGCAGCAGATCAAGAACATCAGCTTCATCAACAACAGCGAAGATCCGAGCACCGTACCGCGCGTCATCACCGTGACGGTGACCGACGGCACGAGTTATTCCAACACGGCGACCACCACCGTGAACGTGGTCGGGGTCAACGACGCCCCCGTAGCCACCGGTGGCGCGGTGACCGGCACCGAAGACACTTCACTGGTCCTCGGCTGGTCGACGTTCGGCATCAGCGACGTGGACAGCGCCGCCGCCAGCCAAGGTTTGAAAATCACCGGGCTGCCGGGTGACGGCAAGTTGCAGTACCTGGACGGCGCAACCTGGAAGGACGTGGCCAACAACCAGACCTTCACCAAGGCGGACATCGACGCTGGCAAGCTGCGCTTCACCCCCGATGCCAACGAATCCGGTGCCAATGGCAACCCGGCCGGCGTGGGCAATCAAAAGGCCGACTACGCGCAAATCAGCTTCCAGCCAACCGACGGCCAGACGCTGGGCAATACCGGCACCGTGAAAATCGACATCACGCCGGTCGCCGACGCACCGAGCCTCAACGTGGCCGGCAACAATGTGACCTCCACCGGGTTGATCAAGGAAGTCTGGACCGGCCTGTCGGGCCTGGGCACCGATGGCAGCGGCGCGCCGTCCGGCACGCTCAAGTCGGTGATCGATGCCGCCGGCACGCCGAACAGCAGCACCAATGTGAGCAACGTTCAGAACGACGGCAACGTCAATCCGGGCACCGCGTCGAAAACTTCAGGGCTGATTTTCCTCGAGGCCGGCAAGACCTACACCTTCAGCGGCACGGGCGATGACAGCCTGCTGGTGACCATCGGCGGCAAGACCGCCGCGGCAACCACGTGGGGTGCGGGCGGTCAGTTGAACGGTTCGTTCACGCCAACCGCCAGCGGCTACTACACCCTGGACATCTACCACCACAACCAGACCGGCCCGGGCAGCTACGACGTGAACCTGTCGGTCAACGGCAGCACGCCAGTGGACCTGAGCAATGCCGGCGTGCCGCTCTACACCGGTGTGACCGACCTGGCGAACGCCGGCGTGACCGTCTCCGACCTGCACGGCACCAACGGCGAAGGCTACTACGACGGCTTCAAGCTCAACGAAGGCGCCGAAGGCACCAGCGTGCACCTGTCGAAGATCACCACCGCCCTGACCGACACCGACGGCTCCGAAAGCCTGAGCGTGAAGATCGGTGGCATTCCGGAAGGCAGCGTACTGACCGACGGCGCCGGCCATACCGCGACCGTGGGCAGCAACGGCGAAGCCTCGGTCACCGGCTGGAACCTGGGCAGCCTCACCCTGACCCCACCGACCTACTACCACGGCCAGTTCAACCTGACCGTGACCTCGACGTCCACCGAAGCCCTTGGCGGCTCGGCGGTCAGCACGGCGCAGATTCCTGTCACGGTGTATCCGGCCACTTACACCGCAATCACCGCCACGTCCGGTAGTGACAATGTCACGGGGACCGATGGCAACGACATCGTGGTCGCCGACATCGGTGGGCTGACCGTCGTGCCAGGGGTCAACTACAACATCGCCTTCATGGTCGACAGCTCCGGCAGCATGAGCGACTCGTCCGTCACCGCCGCGAAGAACTCGTTGACCCAAGTGTTCAACACCCTCAAGCAGAGCCTGGGCAGCAACTCAGGGACTGTGAACATTTTCCTGGCGGACTTCGATAACCAGGTCAACAAGAACGTTGCGGTCAACCTCAACGATCCGAACGCGCTGACACTGCTCAAGAACGTGCTCGACTCGATGGTGTCCGGCGGCAATACCAACTATGAAGACGTATTCAAGACCACCGCAAACTTCTTCAACAGCACCCAGGCCCTGAGCAATACCGGCGCGAAGAACCTGACGTATTTCATCACCGACGGTGAGCCAACGCGCTATCAGTCCGGCGAACAGCCGAACCCAGTGTTGTACGGCACCGTCAAGCTCGACGACGTCCTGAGCGCGGCCAACTACACCGTTGGCAAGTACTACACCCAGACGATCGACAGCACACACAAATTCACCATCGAAGAAAATGGGGACATGTACCTGTCCATCAAGAACGGCAAGAATTGGAATGAAAACTACGTCGGCACGGTGCATGCCGAGGGTAATGGCACGTTCGAGTTCTCCAACCAGGCCGGCGGCTGGTGGGGCGACTCCTCGGCAGCAGACGGCTCAACGGCCAGCTTCACGCTGCTCAAAGGTCTGAGTAACGTTGAAGCCATCGGCCTGAACAACGGCGTCACCCTGTCCGACCTCGCCCCCTACGACTCGGATGGCAAGCCGCAAACCAACATCGACCCGAGCAACCTGGCCAACTCCATCATCGGCCACACCGAAGCGACCCTGCCGGGCGCCGACACGGTCAACGGAGGCGAAGGCAACGACATCCTGTTCGGCGACCTGGTGAGCTTCAATGGTGTTGCGGGTGAGGGCTACCAGGCCATCCAGGCCTTCGTCGCCCAACAGAGCGGCGTGGACGCCAGCAAGGTCACCACCAGCAACGTGCACCAGTACATCACCGAGCACTACACCGCGTTCGATGTGTCCGGTGCCCACGATGGCAACGACACCCTGCTGGGCGGCGCCGGCAACGACATCATCTTCGGCCAGGGTGGCAACGACACACTCAATGGTGGCAAGGGCAATGACATCCTGCTGGGTGGCACCGGTAACGACACTCTGATCGGCGGCCAGGGCAATGACACCCTGATCGGCGGCCTGGGGGGCGATACCTTTGTCTGGAAGTCCGGCGACACCGGCACCGACGTGATCAAGAACTTCAACGCCGGCGAAGGCGACCGGATCGACCTGCGAGACCTGCTGCAAGGTGAAACCGGCAGCACCATCGACCACTTCCTGAAAATCAGCACGGTCGATGGCGTGTCGTCGCTGCAGGTCAGCACTTCCGGCCAGTTCAATGGGGCCAACGGTGCCGCGGCGACGCCGGACGTGACGATCAAGCTCGAGGGCAACAACTGGTCGAACGTGAACCTGAACTCGTTGATCGCCGGTAGCGACCCGACCATCAAGGTCGATCACAACAACAGCTGAAGCTGACACCCGTGGCGAGGGAGCTTGCTCCCGCTGGGGCGCGAAGCGGCCCTGTTTTTTAGGGCTGCTGCGCAGCCCAGCGGGAGCAAGCTCCCTCGCCACGGGATAAGTGTTCATACTCCCCCCCAAGTTGGCCTATGCTGCCCAGCATGACGCTGCTTCATACATGAGGGATGCCCGATGTTTTATGTGCAACGCGATGCACAAGGCCTGCTGGTGCGCGTAGAAGCCACCGCTTACGCCGAGGCCACCGAGACCTTGCCGGCCGACAACCACGAGATCCAGGACTGGTTCGCCAACCAGGCGGTGGAAAACAGCCTCAAGCAACTCAAGCAGAGCGACCTGGAGATGATCCGGGTACTCGATGACTTGATCCAGGTGCTGACCAGCAAAGGCGTCATCCGCGTCACCGACCTGCCACCGGCGGCCCAGGCCAAGCTGATGGACCGCAACCAGGCCCGTGAAGCCTTGGGTGGGTTGAGTCGGTTGATCGATGATGATGAGAAAGGGTTGATCTAGCCTGCCACCTCGAGCAGCACACAAAACCCTGTGGCAAGGGAATTTATCCCCGCTGGGCTGCGCAGCAGCCCCAGATGCTTAAAGGTGAATTGCCTGACACACCGAGGCCGCTGGTGTTTAGGGCTGCTGCGCAGCCCAGCGGGGATAAATCCCCTCGCCACAGGTTCTGGGTTGTCTGGGCGGACGCCATCGCGAGCAAGCTCGCTCCCACAGTTGATCGGTGTTGATTTCGATATTTCGGTTCGACACAGATCCAGTGTGGGAGCGAGCTTGCTCGCGATGACAATCGTCAATTCACCGCAGGCCTGTCAGCCTGACGCTTGAACCTCCAGCCGATCCATCGCCCTCTCCACCAACAAATGCACCCCATCGGCCATTCGGCTGATCGCCAGGATCACACTGCGGCGTGAGCCGTCGACGTCGTCAGCCAGGTCGGCGGCGATGGCGCTGATGGACAGCAGGTCTTCGGAGGCATTGGCCAGGAGGGTTTCGGTGTCGATGTCCGGGGAGACCATGAAGAGCTGGGCAGTTTGGTTTTTTCCCGAGGCTTCATCGGTGGGTTTGGGGTTGAGGTAGTAGTCGAGGGCGCGTTCGGCGGCTTCGTCGAGTTTTTTGGATTTCGAGGATTGAGCTGGTCTAATAGTCCCGGACACCTCAATAGGTGAAACTACACCTATTGAGGAATATTCCATGACCAAGAAGTA
>NZ_JABAEE010000152.1:0-5005 GCF_023701885.1 Pseudomonas sp. CG7
GGTCGGCACCTTCGGTGCTTCGCGGCGCACGCCACTCATGTCGTTGGCCCACTGCCACAGCAACCAGGCCGCCACAGCGCCCAACAGCAGGCCGGCGGCCCACTTGAGCAGACGCAACGGCGCGGTCTTCACCGGGGGCGGATCGATGGGAAGTCTGGCGGTCATGATCAGCCCTGGCTCGGTTTGCCGGTCACGAGACCGACCTGGGACAGTTCCAGGCGCCGCAACAGGTCCAGCACTTCAATGACTTTCTGGTACTGCACCGTCGCGTCGCCGCGCACGATCACCGGGAAGTCCGGGCTCTGGGCCTTTTCGATGCGCAGGCGCTCTTCCAGCTCGGCCAGGGTCACCGGATAGGCATCGAGGAACACCTGGCCGCCATCGTTCACCGAAATCGCCTTGGTCTTGGCTTCGGACAACGACACCGAGGCGCTGGCCTTGGGCAGGATGATCTGGATACCCGACACCTGGGCCGTGGCCGTGAGGATGAACATCACCAGCACCACCATGAGCACATCCACCAGCGGCGTGATGTTGATGCTGTCGACGGCCGCATCATCGTCGTCATCGTGTGAAGCGTTTACGCTAGCCATGGCGATTTCCTCAGGCCGGTACGGACGATTGGACGTGATGATTACGGCGATGCGCCGCTTCACCGGCCTGCCCTTCGCCGTGCATCTCCGCCAGGCGCGTGATGAACTCATCGACGAAGACGCGCATGTCGGCGCTGACTTCCTTGTTGCGGGTGATCAGGCGGTTGTAGCCAAACAGCGCCGGGATCGCGACGAACAGGCCCATGGCGGTGGCGAGCAGGGCCGCAGCCATGCCCGGGGCGATGGCGTTGATGTTCACGTCACCGGCCATGGCGGTGCCGAGGAACACCACCATGATCCCCAGCACGGTGCCGAGCAGCCCAATGTACGGACCGCCGGCGATGGCGTTGGACAGGGTCGAGAGCTTCGAACTCAACGCCTGGTTCTCGCGGGTGCGCACGCCGTCCATGGAGCAGCGGATCGCTTCGATGGTGGCCGCCGACACTGACGAGGTGTCAGCGCCCTGCTCGCGGCGGGTGCGGATTTCCTTGACCGCCACCAAGTACAAGCGCCACAACGACGAGTGTTGCAGGCGCTGGGCGAGGTCCTGGTCGTCGGCGAACATCTCCAGCCGCGTACCGATCCGGGCGAATTGCTCGCGGAAGGCTTCGTTGGCGGCGCTGAGGCGGCTGACCATGCGATTCTTGCGGATCATGATGATCCACGACTGGAACATCATCAGCACCAGTACGCCGATGATCACCCACGCATCCAACGGCACGGCGTTGAGCAGGAAACCCAGGCTGCCGAAACCGAAGCCGGACTGTTCCTCATCGACGCCGTAGGCCACCAGTTTCGACTCGGCGCCCTGGGCATTGGCGTCGGCCAACAGCAGCGGTGCCGGGCGGGCGACCTTGGACAGCCGCGCGTCGTCCATGGCGCCGCTGAAAGGCGCGAAGGTGCCGGCGGAAACGTCAGCGCCCACGGCCATCGGCGAACTCAATGCCGGCATCGCCATGGCGAGGCTCGCGGTTTCGCGCCCATTGACGTACAGCACGACGCGGTCGCCCGAGGCGGTCAACGCCAGGTGCTGCCACTGGCCGGGGTTCAGTGGTTGGGTCGAGACCGCACGCTGGTCGTTGATCGCTACGAACGGCACACCCTGGTTGACACCCACCAATAGACTGGTGGCGGCTTCGCGACGGGCCAGGATGATCTGCTCACCACTGGCCTGGTCCTGGCGCAGCCAGGTGCTGAAGGTGAATGCCGCACCGGCGCTGTGTTGCAACGATGGGCTGGCGGGCAACAGCAGCGGCTGGCCATTGAACTGCAAGGCACGCCCGATCACCCCGTCGATGCTGACGCCGGCCGCGCCCTGGGCGTTGTTGCCGTAGGCCGTGGTATCCCGGGGCGGTACGCCAGTGGCGCCGTCGAAGTGGTACAGCGCGGTGTAGTCCGGGTCGAAGGTCAACTGACCGCTGCTCGTGGCCGGCGCCTTCTGGTTGCCGTAGTACATCCACAGGTCCTGGCGTTGGCCACCCTCCACATTCGGCACGTCGACCCAGATCAGTGCCATGCCCATCAGCGGGTCGAAGCTTTCGATCTGGTGATTGAGCACGGTCTTGTCATCGGCGCTGACGAAACGCAGGTCCGAACCGTCGTCCTTGACGCCGTCGAAGGTGAAGTTGCCGGTGTGCAGGCGCACCAGCAGCGCCGTGCGGCCCAAGGCCTGGGCGATGGCGGCGCCCTGGGGCGTGGTGTCCACGGAAATCTGTTTGCGATAGTGCCAATCGTCCTGCCACCAGGCATTGGCGGTCGCCGGAAGCACCAGCCCCAGGCAGATCAACAGGGATAACAATAAGCGTTGCATGGACATGACTCCTGGGTTCAAAACGTCGCTTGCAGGTTGAAGTGCAGGCGCGATTCCTGTTTCGAGGTGTTCGGCCCGTCGAGCAGCGGATAGCCCCAGTCGAGGCTGCCGGACAGCCATTTGCTCAGGCTCGCGCGGGTGCCGAGGCCGACGCTGGCGAGGCTGTAGTCGGCTTCCTGGTCGGGTAGCTCGTCCCGTAGATACAGCTGCGCGCCTTCGGCGAAGGCATAGAAGCGCCACTCCTGGACATAACTGCCGAGGAACTTGGCCAGGGACGGCGTGCGCAGCTCCTGGGACAGCAGGTAGCCGTCATCGCCGGTGCGCTCGGCGGCCAGGTAGCCGCGCACCGAGGTGGCGCCACCGGCGGAAAATTGTTCGTTGGAAACCAACGGCCCGGAGGCCAGTTGGAAGGCAGCCTTGGAGGCGGTCTGCCAGTCGTTGCCGAAGGTGAAGGTGTAATTGCCGTCGCCCTTGAGCACGGCGAAGCTGGGGCTGGCGCGATAGCGCTTGTAGTCGAACTCTTCGTCGGAACTGCCATAGCCCAGCAGGCTGCGGGTACCCGCCACCAGGCTCAGGCCGAGGCCCAACTGGCTGTGTTCGGTGTAGCGGAAGCCGTTGTAGGCGAAGGTGAACGGCGCGTACTTGAGCGGCGCCTTGTCGCTGGCGTCGCCGAGGTTGAGTTCCTCCTCGAAGTCCTTGAAATCCACCCCGACTGAAAAGCTGTTGGCCCATGCCCCCGTGGATGGCAGGCTGTAGATTGCCGACACCCCATAGGAATGGCCTTTGCCCAATACGTTGCTGCCACCGACGGTGGCCACGTTGCTGTCGGATTGGTAACCGGAGAATTGCACACTCCAGCGTTCGCTCAGCGGCGCGGTGTAGGAACCCGACCAGACCTTGGCGTTTTCGGTGTCCTGGGGCGCGGTGAAGAACGTCAGGGAAACGCTGTGGCCCAGTTGCCAGAGGTTGTTGTAGCCCAGGCTCGCGACGGTGCGCAGCTTTTCGGTGTCGGCGCTGTAGTCGTTGTTCAGGCCCAGGCTGGCTTGCCAGGGGTCCTGGTCTTCGACCTGCAAATCCACGTCCATCGTCCCGGGGCGCTGGCCTTCGCGCACCAACGGCATGACCTGGCGTCCCGGGGTTTTGTTCAACTGCGCCAGCTCTGCCTGGACCTGGGCAAAATCGGGTACCTCGCCCTCCTTCAGCGCAGGCACGTCATCTCGGATTTCAACCGGGGAATAGTGCTTGGCTCCCACCACACGGACCCGGCCGACCTTGGTCTCGCTGACTTGCAGGTAGACGATGCCGTCTTCGACTTTCTGCTCCGGCAACTCGACGAAGACCGATTGATAACCGCGGGCCTGATAGGCTTTCTGCAGGGCTTCCCGGGCGCCCTCGATGTCGCTCAAGGCCTTTTGCGGACCGAGGAACGGGTACACCGCTTCCTCGATGGCCCGGGCATCGAGCACCGTGTTGCCGCGCACGAAATACTCGTTCACGTCCACCAGGCGCGCCGGCGCCGCTTCGGCCTCCTGCCCTCCTTCGGCGGCGATTGCCGACGGTCCCCCGACCGCCAACAGCAGCCAGCCCCACAGCGCTGGCCGCGATTTGAAGAAATGCTCCACACCACCCCCTGAATTCAAAGTACGGCTCAATTGCTTGCGGTCGATGTCGTGGCGTGCCGGGCCAGCCAGGTGTGCAGCAGCGCGAAGTTCAAGGAGAACTCCGGCATTTGCAGCAAGGCGCCACAGAACACTTCACCGATGATTTTCTGAATGAGCCGCACCGCCTGCGCATCGCCCAGCAGCGTGGCGAGGTCCTTGCTCAGGACGTTGAAGCTCCAGACCTTCTGGTTCAGGGCCAGGCCGACGAACCAGCGAAACAGCAGGTTGTAATTGAGTTGTTCGTAGAGTTGCTGCTCGCTGGGCACCGAATAGAGCAGTTGCAGCAGGAGGATGTGCATGGCGGTTTGCGGTGCGATCAGCATCTGGGCGCGGGCATTGAGGCCCTGCAGCACATCGCGATGGTCGTCCAGCAGGTCGTCGATCTGCGGACGCAGCAAGACCAGTGAATGGCCTTGCGGAATGTAGCTGGACACTTCCTTGAGCGCGCCCTGCCAGTCATCCTGGGAAACGATCCAGACCCAAGGTGCGCCGTAGCGATACACCGAGACCGGCTGCTTGCGCGCCGCCTCGACGATCTTCGACAGCCGCTGGTCAAGCTCCTGCATGCCCACTTTCGAATAACGTTCCATAGTCCCCATCGCCTCACTCCCGGCTTCGCGCCCCGGCTCCAAACGACCTGAAAGGTCCCCTCGAACACGTCACACAGGCATGACGGGAATGGCGATGTGCTACCGAACTTTTGTCATGAAAGCTTCATTTGAGAGGATTTGGAGTGAGTGAGCTTTTTGTGGGAGCGAGCCTGCTCGCGATGGCGGTGGGTCCGTTGGCGGTGATGTTGGCTGGGCAGCCGTCATCGCGAGCAAGCTCGCTCCCACAGGGGTTCTCGGGTGTTTCCAGACCTGATGCCGGGCACTCAACCCCGTGGCGAGGGAGCTTGCTCCCGCTGGGGCGCGAAGCGGCCCCAATAAGCTGCATGCGAT
>NZ_JABAEE010000153.1:0-4989 GCF_023701885.1 Pseudomonas sp. CG7
GTGTATACGAGACAGATGCATAGATGACTGACCCGACGCTTTCGCGAGCAAGCCCGCTCCCACAGTAGTTTTGCGTGAGCCCAGAAAACTTGCCCAAAAAAAAGGGCGACCGAAGTCGCCCAAAATGCCTTGCGTGCTCGTTGTAGCCAGAAAGACCTACGGTTTTTTCCGCTTGTGTGCGTCTTTCCAGATGAATAATCCAAAACCTGCGAAAAACACGAACATGAGGCCGACCGTCAACACCCCGGCAAACACCACATTATCGAAAAACATGACTGGCCTCCTGGTCTTGCCCCTGTTGCGATGGGTTCAAGGTAACCAATCAGGCCTGGATGAAAATTGACCGGGGTCAATAACGCCCTCGACGGGGCGCAAAGGTGGGGAAATAACTGATCTGCATCAATGGATCGAGGGGGTTCAGCGCTTTTTCGGCTTGTTCTTCGACTTTTTCTTGGGCTTGCCCAACGGCATGGCCTGCTCGAACGCCTGGCGGACTTCATTGAGGCGTTTTTCGTTGAGGTCGTGAACGCGCTTGGCGCGCTCGGCACTGAGGTCGATCAGCTTGTCGTCTTGGCTCATGGCGTGTGGGCATCGTGCAGTGAATTGCGGATGCGCCCATGATGCGGGCTGTTGGCGGCGTTGACCAGCCTGTGAATGCAGCCAGACACCCGGGATCAGATCTGGATATCGACCCACAGGCCTTGGCGCGGCTCTTCGTCGATCAGCGGCACCACCGGCACGGTATTGTCGGCGTTGAGTTCGGTACCCGGTACGGCCAGGTGCTCTTCAGGGTCTTCATCGGCCTCGCGGCGGCGGCGCTCGCGCTCCTGCTGGCGCTGCTGCTCCTCGCGCAACAGCAGCGCGGTCTCTTCCGGGTCGCGGTTTTGCAGGTCGATGGTGCTTTCGTTGGAGCTTTGCTGCACCGGGACGACGGGCGGTATGTCCGGTCGCTGGCGAACCGGATCCTGTTGAGCGGTGATGGGTACAACGCTCAAAGGGAGTATGGGTGGCAACATAAGGTTCTCCTGTCTTCAGGTTGTCGGCGGCTAAAGTGGCAGCTTGAACCGCCGGTCCGAAACTTGTGACCCAGTTGGCAATTGCGGCGATGACCAGGGCCGAGCTTGTTTGATCGCCGGGCAAGCATAAGTTCCGTAGCATCGCGACGAATCAGCGTACGTAAATCCTTTGGTATGAAGGATCCTTCCGTTAAGATAACCGGCTTTTTCAAGGCGGGAGTCAGGCAGCATGGCGCAGCAGTATCAACCGGGGCAACGCTGGATCAGTGACAGCGAAGCCGAGCTGGGTTTAGGCACCGTTCTGGCACAGGACGGCCGCTTGTTGACCGTGCTCTATCCGGCCACTGGCGACACTCGCCAGTACGCGCTACGGAATGCGCCACTTACCCGTGTACGGTTTTCGCCGGGCGATGTGATCACTCACTTCGAAAGCTGGAAAATGACCGTGCGCGAAGTCGATGACGTCGATGGGCTGCTGGTCTACCACGGTCTCAACGAGCAGAACGAAGTGGTCACCCTGCCCGAGACCCAATTGTCGAATTTTATCCAGTTCCGCCTGGCCAGCGACCGTCTGTTCGCCGGCCAGATCGACCCGCTGGCCTGGTTCTCCCTGCGCTATCACACCTTGGAACACACCAGCCGCCAGCTACAATCTTCCCTGTGGGGCCTGGGCGGCGTACGTGCCCAGCCAATCGCCCACCAACTGCATATTGCCCGTGAAGTGGCCGACCGCATTGCGCCGCGGGTATTGCTGGCCGACGAAGTGGGCCTGGGCAAGACCATCGAAGCCGGCCTGGTCATCCATCGCCAGTTGCTGTCCGGCCGTGCCAACCGCGTCCTGATCCTGGTGCCGGAAAACCTGCAGCACCAGTGGCTGGTGGAAATGCGTCGGCGCTTCAACCTCCAGGTCGCGCTGTTCGACGAAGAGCGCTTCATCGAAAGCGATGCCAGCAACCCGTTCGAAGACACCCAATTGGCCCTGGTGGCGCTGGAGTGGCTGGTGGACGACGAAAAGGCCCAGGACGCGCTGTTCGCCGCCGGCTGGGACCTGCTGGTGGTCGACGAAGCCCATCACCTGGTGTGGCACGAAGACCAGGTTAGCCCGCAGTACGCCCTGGTCGAGCAGCTTGCCGAAACCATCCCGGGCGTGCTGCTGCTGACCGCGACCCCGGAACAACTGGGTCAGGACAGCCATTTCGCCCGCCTGCGCCTGCTGGACCCGAACCGTTTCCATGACCTCAAGGCCTTCCGCGCCGAGAGCGAAAACTATCGTCCGGTGGCCGAAGCCGTGCAGGAGCTGCTGGACAAAGGCCGCCTCTCGCCCGAAGCCCACAAGACCATCCAGGGTTTCCTGGGGAACGAAGGCGAAGCATTGCTGACCGCCGTCAATGATGGCGATGTCGAAGCCAGTGCTCGCCTGGTGCGTGAACTGCTGGATCGCCACGGTACCGGTCGCGTGCTGTTCCGCAACACCCGCGCCGCCGTACAGGGCTTCCCCGAGCGCAAGCTGCACGCCTACCCGCTGCCGTGCCCGGCCGAGTACCTCGAACTGCCCTTGGGCGATCACCCCGAGCTGTACCCGGAAGTCAGCTTCCAGGCCCAGCCGGACGCCAGCGAAGAAGAACGCTGGTGGCGTTTCGACCCGCGGGTCGAGTGGCTGATCGACACCCTGAAGATGCTCAAGCGCACCAAAGTGCTGGTGATCTGTGCCCACGCCGAAACCGCCATGGACCTGGAGGACGCCCTGCGCGTGCGCTCCGGCATCCCGGCCACGGTGTTCCACGAAGGCATGAATATCCTGGAGCGCGACCGCGCGGCGGCCTATTTCGCCGACGAAGAGTTTGGTGCCCAGGTACTGATCTGTTCGGAAATCGGCAGTGAGGGGCGTAACTTCCAGTTTGCCCATCATTTGGTGCTGTTCGACCTGCCGGCGCACCCGGACCTGCTGGAACAACGTATCGGTCGTCTGGACCGGATCGGCCAGAAGCACACCATCGAGCTGCATGCGCCCTACCTGGAAACCAGCCCCCAGGCGCGGCTGTTCCAGTGGTATCACGAAGCCCTGAATGCCTTCCTCAACACCTGCCCGACCGGCAACGCCTTGCAACACCAGTTCGGCCCGCGCCTGCTGCCCTTGCTGGAGGAAGCCGATGATGGCCAGTGGCAGGCTCTGATCGACGAGGCCCGTACCGAACGCGAGCGCCTGGAGGCCGAGCTGCACACCGGTCGCGACCGTTTGCTGGAGCTCAACTCCGGCGGCGCCGGTGAAGGCGATGCGCTGGTGGAAGCCATTCTCGAGCAGGATGACCAGTTTGCCTTGCCGATCTACATGGAAACCCTGTTCGACGCCTTTGGTATCGACAGCGAAGACCATTCGGAAAACGCACTGATCCTCAAGCCGAGCGAAAAAATGCTCGACGCCAGCTTCCCGCTGGGCGACGACGAAGGCGTGACCATCACCTATGACCGCAACCAGGCGCTGTCGCGCGAAGACATGCAGTTCATCACCTGGGAGCACCCGATGGTGCAAGGTGGCATGGACCTGGTGCTGTCCGGCTCCATGGGCAACACCGCCGTGGCACTGATCAAGAACAAGGCGCTCAAGCCCGGCACCGTGTTGCTGGAGCTGCTCTACGTCAGTGAGGTGGTTGCGCCGCGCTCGCTGCAACTGGGCCGCTACCTGCCGCCGGCCGCCCTGCGCTGCCTGTTGGACGCCAACGGCAACGACCTGGCCGCCCGGGTCTCGTTCGAAACCCTGAACGACCAGCTCGAAAGCGTGCCGCGCGCCAGCGCCAACAAGTTCATCCAGGCCCAGCGAGACCAGCTCACGCCTCGTATCAATGCCGGCGAAGAGAAGATCGCCCCGCGTCACGCCGAGCGCGTGGCCGAGGCCCAGCGCCGCCTGGCGGCCGATACCGACGAGGAACTGGCACGCCTGACCGCCCTGCAAGCGGTCCACCCGACCGTGCGCGACAGCGAGCTGGTGGCCCTGCGCCAACAGCGGGAGCAAGGCTTGGCGATGCTTGAGAAGGCAGCGCTGCGTTTGGAGGCGATTCGGGTGTTGGTAGCGGGCTGAGTTTGGCTGGGATCCCGGCTGTGGTGCTTTTATCGGGTGTATATGCGTTTTTTCGGTAACGGCCGCTGGCGGTTCCGCTTTTACAGCGCCTCCGCGAGGCGGCCTGATAGCCGACCTGGCTCAGGGTGATCGCGTTTCCCCTAATGTGGGAGCGAGCCTGCTCGCGAAGGCGGTGGGTCAGTTTGCGGTGATGTTGGATGGGCCGGCCTCTTCGCGAGCAGGCTCGCTCCCACAGGGGATCTTGGGTGCTCATGAGTTTTGTGTTCACTGCGGCCCATTGTGGGAGCGGGCTTGCTCGCGAAAGCGGTGTGTCAGTTGACGGTGATGTTGGTGCGCCGGCCTCTTCGCGAGCAAGCTCGCTCCCACAGGGGATCTTGGGTGTTCATGAGTCTTGTGTTCACTGCAGACCCATTGTGGGAGCGAGCTTGCTCGCGATAGCGGTGTGTCAGTTTGCGGTGATGTTAGATGTGCCGCCTCTTCGCGAGCAAGCTCCCACAGGGGATCTTGGGTGTTCATGAGTTTTGTGTTCACTGCGGCCCATTGTGGGAGCGAGCTTGCTCGCGATAGCGGTGGCTCAGCCAAATAAATGCAGGCATGTGCCCCGCTTTTGCTCTTGCTCTTGCTCTTGCTCTTGCTCTTGCTCTTGCTCTTGCTTTGGATCTTGATCTTGATCTGAGCGCCCCGTTAACCACGATGGCCGACCGCAGGCATTGCGCAGTGGGCATCCCGGCATGGATGCCGGGATAGCCGCGCTGGGCCATGGATGGCCCTTCGCGGCGGCCCACGGAGCAATGCCGGAGTGAGGGCATGCCGAGCCTAAGCGAGGCACCGAGTGGTGGGGCAAGCCTTTTTTGCTTACTTTTTTTGGCGTTTGAAAAAAAGTGAGCCGCCGTAAGG
>NZ_JABAEE010000154.1:0-4754 GCF_023701885.1 Pseudomonas sp. CG7
AAGCTCGCTCCCACAGGGGCACAGGGGCACAGGGGTAATAGTGATCAGTCGATAAAAGTCACAACCCCACCCGCCAGCGACTTCACCCGGGCCAACGACTCGACGCGATAGCCCTGGGCATCCAATTCCGCGCGGCCGCCCTGGAATGACTTCTCGATCACGATCCCCAGACCTGCCACGGTGGCGCCGGCCTGCTTGATGATGGAAATCAGCGCCTGGGAGGCTTTGCCGTTGGCCAGGAAGTCATCGATGATCAGCACCCGGTCACTGCTGGTCAGGTGACGCGGGCTGATGGCGACGGTGCTTTCGGTCTTCTTGGTGAACGAATACACGGTGGCCGACAGCAGGTTCTCCGTCAGGGTCAGGGACTGTTGCTTGCGGGCGAAGATCACCGGCACGCCAAGGTTCAGCCCGGTCATGATCGCCGGGGCAATGCCCGAGGCTTCGATGGTGACGATCTTGGTAATGCCCGAATCCTTGAACAGCGCGGCGAATTCGTCGCCGATCAGCTTCATCAATTGCGGGTCGATCTGGTGGTTGAGAAACGCATCGACCTTCAGGACTTGGTCGGACAGCACGATGCCTAGCTCGCGGATTTTCTGGTGCAGGGCTTCCATGAAGCCTCCTCTGATGGCGCGTGGGCGCCTGAAGTCGGTAAAAAAAGTAGTCGATTCTAGCGCTTTAACATCGCGCGTATATCCGCCAGGGCACTGTTGCCGCGAACGACTTTGACTTCCGTCGGCGTGTCGTCGTTACCTTCCCAGGCCAGGTCGTCCGGCGGCAGTTCATCGAGAAAGCGGCTCGGTGCGCAGTCGATTACTTCGCCGTATTGCTTGCGCTTGGCGGCGAAGGTGAAGGCCAGCGTCTGGCGTGCCCGGGTAATGCCGACATAGGCCAGGCGCCGTTCTTCCTCGATGGTGTCGGCCTCGATGCTGGAACGGTGCGGCAGGATTTCCTCTTCCATGCCCATGATGAACACGTAGGGAAACTCCAGGCCCTTGGAAGCATGCCGCGTCATCATCTGCACGCCTTCGGCGCCTTCTTCCTCTTCCTGCTGGCGCTCGAGCATGTCCCGCAGCACGAGTTTGCCGATGGCGTCCTCGACCGTCATGTCGCCGTCTTCGTCTTTTTCCAGGGTGTTCTTCAACGCCTCGATCAGGAACCAGACGTTGCTCATGCGGTAGTCGGCAGCCTTGTCGCTGGAGCTGTTGGTGCGCAGCCAGTTCTCATAGTCGATATCCATGACCATGCTGCGCAGCGCTGAGATCGGATCTTCCCCGGCGCACTGCTCGCGGACCTTGTCCATGAAGCGCTTGAAGCGCGCCAGGCGATCGGTGAAGCGGCTGTCCAAGTGTTCGCCCAGGCCGATTTCATCGGTGGCGGCGTACATCGAGATCTTGCGCTCGGTGGCGTAGTTGCCGAGTTTTTCCAGGGTGGTCGAACCGATTTCCCGGCGCGGCACGTTGATTACCCGCAGGAAGGCGTTGTCGTCGTCCGGGTTCACGATCAGGCGGAAGTAGGCCATCAGGTCCTTCACTTCCTGGCGTCCGAAGAAGCTGTTGCCCCCCGACAGGCGATAAGGCACCTGGTGATGCTGCAATTTCAGCTCGATCAGCTTGGCCTGGTAGTTGCCGCGGTACAGGATCGCAAAGTCGCTGTACGGCCGGTCGGTGCGCAGGTGCAGGCTGAGGATTTCCATGGCCACGCGCTCGGCTTCGGCGTCTTCGTTGCGGCAACGGATCACGCGGATCTCGTCGCCGTGGCCCATCTCGCTCCACAGCTGTTTTTCGAACTCGTGGGGGTTGTTGGAAATCAGCACGTTGGCGCAGCGCAGGATGCGGCTGGTGGAGCGGTAGTTCTGCTCCAGCATTACCACTTTGAGCGACGGGTAGTCTTCCTTGAGCAACATCAGGTTTTCCGGCCGCGCGCCGCGCCAGGCATAGATCGACTGGTCATCGTCACCCACCACGGTGAACTGGTTGCGCTTGCCGATCAGTAGCTTCACCAGCAGATACTGGCTGGCGTTGGTGTCCTGGTATTCGTCCACCAGCAGGTAGCGGACCTTGTTCTGCCATTTTTCGAGAATGTCGGCGTGGTCCTGGAACAGCTTGACCGGCAACAGGATCAGGTCGTCGAAATCCACCGCGTTGAACGCCTTGAGCGTGCGCTGGTAGTGGGTGTAGACGATGGCGGCCGTCTGCTCCTTGGGGTTGCGGGCGTTCTCCAGGGCCTCGGGCGGCAGGATCAGGTCGTTTTTCCAGGCGCCGATCATGTTCTTGATCTCATCCACGCCGTCGTCGCCCGAATATTCCTTCTGCATGATGTCGGTCATCAGGGCCTTGACGTCGGTCTCGTCGAAAATCGAGAAGCCCGGTTTGTAGCCCAGCCGCGCGTGTTCCTTGCGGATGATGTTCAGGCCCAGGTTGTGGAAGGTACAGACCGTCAGGCCGCGACCTTCGCCGGCGCGCAGCAGGCCGCCAACCCGCTCTTTCATTTCCCGGGCGGCCTTGTTGGTGAAGGTCATGGCGACGATGTACTGGGCGCGGATGCCACAATTCTGGATCAGGTGCGCGATCTTGCGGGTGATCACGCTGGTCTTGCCGGAGCCTGCACCGGCGAGCACCAAAAGAGGGCCGCCGACATAGTTCACGGCTTCTTGCTGCCGGGGATTGAGTCGGGACATGACAGGGTTCAGGGAGTCGTTTGCGAAATGGGCCGGCAGTTTAACAGGCTCAGAGAATTGTGCTGCTCTGTCCGACTTGTGACGCACACAGGATTGTCATTTGCCGCTTTTGTCACTTTCACGCAGGATGTGGAGCCAATTGGGTCCTGCGTAGCATTTCGAGCGGAAAAAACCACCGAAAAGCGCGTGTTTGAGAACCATTGGCATTGGTCATTGCCCATCGGCAGGTCATAATGCCCGGCGCCTACCACCTTGCAGAGTCTAGGGAGTCAGCTTGTCAACGCCTGTCGAACCCTTGCGTTTGCTGTTATTGGCCCAAGAGCCAGAGTGGGCAGCAATCTTGCGCGAGTGCCTGGTGCCCTTGGGGCCCTCGGTCGTGTTGATCAGCGCTCCAAGCTGGGAGTCAGTGTGCAGCCTGTTCGAAGACAATCGCAACGCGGTGTTGCTGACCGTTGCGGCGTTGCAACCGGCGCCGGGTCGTTGCAGCCTGCCAACCATCCTGTTGCTTGAACACGAGCCGGCGGCTGCCCCCGACGGTGTCAGCGACTGGCTGGTGCGCGACGTGCTCGACAGTGCGACCCTGCGTCGTTGCCTGCGCCATGTGCGTGAACGCGGCGTGCTGGAAAACACCTTGCAGCGCCTCGCCGAACAGGACCCATTGACAGGCATCGCCAATCGCCAGGGCTTCCAGACCTTGCTGGCGGCGCGCCTGGCGGAAAACGACGGCCGTGGCCTGGCGCTCGGTCACCTGGACCTGGACAACTTTCGCCACGCCAACGACGCCCTCGGCCACCAGGCGGGTGACCGCTTGATCCTGCAAGTGGTGTCGCGGCTCAAGAGCTCGCTCGAGGCCGGCGATCAACTGGCGCGATTGGGCAGTGATGAATTCGCCCTGTTGATCGACACCCGCCGCGCACCACAGCGGGCCGAGTGGATGGCCGAGCGTATTACCGAGGCCTTGGCCGAACCCTATTGGGTGGACGGTGAAAGCTTGCTGATCGGCTGTAGTCTGGGCGTCGCCCATGCCCGCGCCCAGGCCGGCGCCGATCCGCTGATGTGGCACGCCCACATCGCCATGCAACAGGCCAAGAGCACCCAGGGCTGCACCTTTCATATCTTCAACGAGCGCATCAATCGCAATGCCCGCAGCCTCGCCGACCTGGAAAGCGAGCTGCGCCGGGCACTGCGCCGCGACGAGTTGGAACTGCATTACCAGCCCCGATTGAACCTCGATGGCGGCCACATCGTCGGCCTCGAAGCCCTGGTGCGCTGGCGTCACGGCGAGCGCGGCTTGCTGCCGCCGAGTGAGTTCGTGCCGCTGGCCGAACAGAGCGGCCTGATCGTGCCCCTGGGCTACTGGGTGATTTCCCGGGCGCTGCGGGACATGCAGGCCCTGCGCGAGCGAGGGCTGGCGCCGTTGCACATGGCGGTCAACCTGTCGTTCCGGCAGTTCCAGGACAGCCAGTTGCTGCCGACCTTGAGCCGGCTGATTGCCGAGCGGGGTGTCGAGGCGCAATGGCTGGAATTCGAACTCACCGAAACCGCCGTCATGCGCCGCAGCGAACTGGTCAAGCAAACCATGGATGCCTTGGGCCGCCTGGGGGTGCGCTTCTCCCTGGACGACTTCGGCACCGGCTTCTCGTCGTTCGTGCACCTCAACAGCCTGCCGATCGCCTTGCTCAAGATCGACAAGAGCTTCGTCGGCGGCATGGAACAGCGCGAAGAGAACCGCAAACTGGTGCACGCCATGATCAACCTGGCCCACACCCTCAACCTGGAGGTGGTGGCCGAAGGTGTGGAAACCCAGGAACAACTGGACTTGCTACGCGGTTTCGGTTGCGACCAGGTGCAGGGTTTCCTGATCAGCAAGCCGTTGCCGTTGCCGGAGTTGGTTGAATATTTGACGTTCGAGGGTGATCAGCAGTCGATGCTGGAAATCAGCTGACACAAAACCCTGTGGGAGCGGGCTTGCTCGCGAAGGGGGGGGCTTAAAGCGAATTTTTTAGGTGGTAAGTAAGCGGATCCAGCACATCCCCCGGCCCCCGACGGGGCCCGCGGGGGGGCGGGGGGG
>NZ_JABAEE010000155.1:0-4541 GCF_023701885.1 Pseudomonas sp. CG7
CACGCCCCTCGTCCCGCCCTCCCAGCTCGCCATTGTCCATCGCCAGTTTCCAGGCCATGAACAGCAGGAAGGCCACACCCGCCAGTTGCACCACGCGCGTAAGCCCCGGCCAACGCTGCAACACTTCATGCAACCCCAACCCCATCAAGACCAGCAGCAGGACAAAACCGAGGGTAGCGCCGGCCACGTGCCGCAACGTGGCCCGAAACCCGTACCGGGCCCCGGAGCTGAGGGCGACGATATTGACCGGGCCCGGGGTAATGGAAGCCACCAGCGCAAAGGTCGCCATGGAAAATATCAAGCTCATCACATATCTTCTTCAGTTCAGGAACGAGTCCCATAGGTAAAGGGGCCCGCTTCGGGGGTATTGAAGAAAACTGCCTTGTCATCGAGCGTCACCGTTTATTTTTTTACGCAAACTTTACGCGCTAGCCGATTAACCAAATCGATACTGTGCGGCTCAATGGATCAGGCGTTTCTCATGTCGATTGCGGTTCTGCGTCTCATCGGTTTCATCCTCGGGATTTTCCTGATTACCCTGGCGATCAGCATGGCGATTCCGCTGTTCACGCTGATGTTTTACGAGCGCAACGATGACTTGTCGGCGTTTCTTTGGTCGAGCCTGATTACCTTCGTGTGTGGTATCGCCCTGGTCGCCCGTGGACGACCGGAACATGTCCACATGCGCCCCAGGGAAATGTATTTGTTGACCACCGCCAGTTGGGTGGTGGTCTGCGCCTTCGCCGCCCTGCCGATGGTATTCATCCAGCACATCAGTTACACCGATGCATTTTTCGAGACGATGTCGGGCATCACGACCACCGGCTCAACCATCCTCACCGGACTGGATACGGCATCCCCCGGCCTGTTGATCTGGCGTTCGATGCTGCATTGGCTCGGCGGCATCGGCTTTATCGGCATGGCGGTGGCGATCCTGCCGCTGCTGCGGGTCGGCGGCATGCGGGTGTTCCAGACCGAATCATCGGACTGGTCGGAAAAGGTCACGCCGCGCTCTCACGTCGCGGCCAATTACATTCTTTGGATCTATGTCGCGCTGACCGCCTTCGCGACCTTGGCGCTGTGGCTGGCCGGCATGACCCCCTTCGAGGCGATCAACCATGCGATGTCCTTGATTTCCACCGGTGGCTTCTCCACCTCCGACGCTTCCCTGGCGCACTGGACGCAACCGGCCATTCACTGGGTGTCAGTCATCATCATGATGGCAGGCGCGCTGCCCTTTACGCTGTATGTCGCGACGCTACGGGGGAACCGGCGTGCGTTGCTCAAGGATCAGCAGGTTCGGGGCTTCATTGGATTTTTGGTCGTTACCTGGCTCGTGGTCGGTACCTGGCTGAGCCTGAACAGTGATCATGGTTGGTGGGACGCGGTTCGCATCGTGGCCGTCAATGTCACCTCTGTCGTCACGACCACAGGCGTGGCGTTGGGTGACTACACGCTGTGGGGCAGTTTCGCCCTGTTGCTGTTCTTCTACTTGACGTTCGTGGGCGGCTGTTCGGGGTCCACGGCCGGCGGGTTGAAAATCTTCCGTTTCCAAGTCGCCGGAGCACTGCTGATGGGCAGCCTGAAGCAATTGATCCACCCCCGGGCGGTGATCCGGAAAAAATACAACAACCATCCCATCGACGAAGAAATCGTCCGCTCGCTGCTGACCTTTTCGTTTTTCTTTACCATCACGATTGGCGCCATTGCCCTGGGCCTGGCGCTGATCGGCCTGGATTGGACAACCGCCCTGACCGGCGCCGCCACCGCGGTGTGCAACGTGGGCCCAGGCTTGGGCAACATCATTGGGCCGGCCGGCAACTTCTCGACCCTGCCCGACGCAGCAAAATGGCTGTTGACCATCGGCATGCTGCTGGGGCGATTGGAGATCCTGACGGTGCTGGTGTTGTTCACGCCGGTGTTCTGGAAATATTGAACGCGATGGGCATGCGTAACTGACAGACGAAAAAAAGCCGCGACACCTTGCAGGCATCGCGGCTTGTTCGGGCGATCAGTGATCGTTCTTGATCGAAGAGCTGGTCGCGTTGGTCAGGCCCTTGGTGTTGTGGGTGCCTGGCGTGGCAGTGGAAATCGCCGACGCCTTGGTCAGGCCGCGCGTATCACGGTCCTTGGCGATGGTCGACGTCAACGACGCCTTGCTGGTACGGTCGGTGCGGGTGGCACCGGTGTGCTTGCCGCTCACGCCATGGTCCCGGGTGCGGGTACGAGTGCCGGTGTGGTCGCTGGCCAATCCTTTGCCAAGGCCGCGGGCGTCGCCCGACTTGTCATGGCCCTGGCCACCGCCAATGCCCGCACCGTGGCCGCCGCCATTACCACCACCGTTTCCTCCGCCGTGACCGCCACCACCGCCATTGCCGCCACCACCGCCACCGCCATTGCCCGCGGCATAGCTCGAACCGATCGGCGACAGGTCGGCGGGCAACAAGGCCGAGGCACCGAACGCCAAGGCACAGACAGCAACGGCAATCAGGGATTTCTTATGTTTGGACATGATGTCTCCGAAAGACAAAAACAGCGGGTGAACCTTTAAGACTCGAAGGTTCAATTTTTGTTCGCGACTACCCGACAAACAACCGGAAAATTCACTGTCGATTTTTCGGTGGAGTCGTCCCGGGCACGGTTCTATGCTCTGCTCCATGAACCTACACGACTCGCTGCTCCCGCCCCATGCCGAGATGGGCCGCGCCATGCTCGAACGAGACACCGCCTACGAGGGGGTGTTCTTTACTGCGGTCAAGACCACCGGCATCTTTTGTCGCCCCAGTTGCACCGCGCGCAAGCCGAAACCGGAGAACGTGGAATTCTTCGCCCACGCCGACGAAGCGATGTCGGCCGGCTACCGCGCCTGCCTGCGCTGCAAGCCGCTGGACGCTGCTGCCATTGCGCCGGACTGGATCCAAGCCCTGCTCAAGGCGGTGGACGCCGAACCCGACCTGCGCTGGCCCGACGCCGAGCTGCTGGAGCAAGGCGTCGAACCGCTGAAACTGCGCCGCTGGTTCAAACAACATTTCGGCATGACTTTTCACGCCTACCTGCGCACCCGTCGCCTGGGCATTGCCTTGGGCGGTATCAAGGACGGCACTTCCATCGACAATGCCGCGTTCGATTCTGGCTATGAATCGGTGAGCGGGTTTCGCGACGCCTTCGTCAAATCCTTCCACATCACGCCGGGCCGCGCGGCCCTCAGCGAACCCTTGTTGTTCACCCGCCTGACCACGCCATTGGGGCCGATGCTGGCCAGGGCCGAACGCCGGGGCCTGGTGCTGCTGGATTTCCTCGACCGTCCGGCCCTGACCAAGGAACTGGAAGAACTGCAGCAGCGCCACGGCTACACGGTCGCGCCAGGGCACAACGCTCACCTGCAACAGATCGAAACCGAACTGGCCGAATATTCGCCGGCAAACTCCCGACGTTCACCGTCCCGCTGCACATGCCCGGCAGTGCATTCGCCATACGAGTCTGGGCTGAACTGCAAAAACTTCCCTATGGCGAAACCCGCAGCTACGGCGGCATCGCCACGGCCCTGGGCAGCCCGGGTGCCAGCCGCGCCGTGGGCTTGGCCAACGGGCAGAATCGCCTGGCCATCGTCATTCCCTGCCACCGGGTGATCGGTGCGGATGGCTCGTTGACCGGCTATGGTGGCGGCCAGCCGCGCAAGGCGTTTCTGTTGCGGCTGGAAAAAGCCGCGGTGCAGGTTTCGCTGCCCCTGGCGTTTTGAGCGCCCCGGAGAATGAATACCTGATGCCCGTGTCCTACCACGACGCCAGCGCCTTCCTGGCCAATCTCGACGAAGACTGGCGACGGCACGTCGAGACGATCGGTCCTTGCCTGCTGCAACCCAAGCCGGCTCGGGATCCCTATGAAGCCTTGGTCCGGGCGATTGCCTACCAGCAACTGCACGCCAAGGCAGGCGATGCAATCCTGGGTCGACTGCTGGCGTTGTTCCCGGCGCAGACCTTCCCCTCCCCCACGCAGATCCTGGCGACAGACGTTGCGCAACTGCGCAGTTGTGGGTTTTCCGCCAGCAAGATCGCAACCCTCCAGGGCATCGCCCAAGCGACCCTGGACGGGGTGGTGCCGGACTACGCCACGGCGCGGGCAATGGAGGACGAAGCGTTGATCGAGCGCCTGGTCAGCCTGCGCGGCGTCGGGCGCTGGACCGTGGAAATGCTGCTGATCTACAGCCTGGAGCGGCCCGACATCCTGCCGGCCGATGACTTTGGCGTGCGCGAGGGGTATCGACGGCTCAAGGGATTGGCGCAACAGCCCAGCCGCAAGCAGATGATCGAGATCGGCCTGGCCTGGAGTCCTTATCGGACGGTGGCGGCGTGGTATTTGTGGCGGGTGCCTAACTCCAAGACCGCGTAATCGTTCATCGCGAGCAGGCTCGCTCCCACAGGGGATTTTCTGTGTCGATACACTGTGTGGACACTGAAGATCAACTGTGGGAGATTCTATGGTTGAGGGGAAGCCCTCAAGCCGCTTTTGGTTGGTATTCGCTTTGCCCTTTCAGCAGAGCG
>NZ_JABAEE010000156.1:0-4401 GCF_023701885.1 Pseudomonas sp. CG7
GTGGCGGTCATTTCGTGCATGGCGGTGGCGACCTGATCGGTTTCCACTTTTTGGCTGTTGACCCCGGCGCTGGTCTGTTCGGTCACGCTTGAGAGTTGTTCAGCGGCGCTGGCGATCTGGGTAACCCCTTCACCGATGCCACCGATCAATTGCCGCAGGCCGACGGTCATGCGTTGCATGGCGCGTTGCAGTTGGCCGAGTTCGTCGCGGCGTTCGGAGGTTAGGTTGTGGGTCAGGTCGCCTGCGGCGACACGTTCTGCCACCTTCAGGGTCTCATCCAGCGGGCCGACGATTTGCCGAGTAATGAGCAGGGCGGCGATCACGCCAAACAGCAGCGCCAGTGCAGCGGCTGCGATCAGGACGCTCTTGGCCTGGGCGGTGTCGTGGTCACGCACGGCGGTCTGGGAGCCGGTGAGCTTCTGGCTGGAATCGATCAGTACCTGCCCCTGCTGACTCATGCGCTGCAATGCGGCGCCGTTATCAAGTTGGGAATCGCGGAACTGGCTGACCGCCGCTCGATAGATGTTCATCGAGTCGCTGGCCTGTTGGAGCTTGTCGGCGTGCTCTTCGGGCAACTGCGCTGGCAAGCGTGCCAAGAGTTTCAAGACATCGGTGATTGCATCGATGGCCGGTTGTTGGGCCTCGCTTTTACCGCTGTAGGTGTAGCCGCGAACCTGATAGCGCGCTTGTTGGATGGCCTTGCTCAAGGTCACGATGCTGTTGAACTGGGTGATGTCGCCACCTTGCAGCAGCGCTTTTTCCACTTCGGCGACACGGGCCACGGTGTTGTCGGCGCTGGCGCCCAGCTTGCTGCGGGCATCTTCGCGGCTGACGGTGGCGCTGGTCATCTGGGCGAAGGCGCTTTTGTATTCGGCGACGGCGGCCAGTTGCTGGTCGATCAATGCAACATCGGCTGGCTGTTCGATCAGCTCGCGAGCGGTTTTCAGCCCGGCTTCGAGTTTGCCAAGCAGGTCATTGACCTGTTGCGGCCCTTTCTCGCCCCGCGTGGTGTTGTAGTCGATGCTGGCCAGGCTCAAGTCCTTGCTCAAGTCATTGAGACTGGCAATGAACCCCAGCTTGTCGCCCCGGCTGATGACATTGCCCAGGCCGGACCAGCCGGTGAACGCAATCATCAAGGTGAGGAGCAGCACCAGGCCGAAGCCTGCGCCGAGTTTGCGGTTAACGCTTACATTTCCCAGACCCTGGGCAAGCCACCCGCACATGCTGATACTCCCTTGGAGCGCTGATTTGGTTTTATGGGGACTGTATCGGCGGCTTCGGTGGGATCTGTAGGGATTTGCCAAGATTTCGTGGCGAGGGAGTTTGCTCCCGCTCGGCTGCGATGCAGTCGTAAATCTGGAGAGTGTTGGTGGCCCCTTCGCGGCCAAGCGGGAGCAAGCTCCCTCGCCACACAGGGTTTGTGCCTGCCCTTGGGTCAGACCTTGAAGCGCCCCACCAGCGTCTGCAAATGAGCCCCCACCCGCGCCAGTTCGGCGCTGGAAGCGGCGGTTTCTTCACTGGAAGCGGCCGTCTGTTCGGAGACATCGCGAACATTCACGACGCTGCGGTTGATCTCCTCGGCCACGGCGCTCTGTTGCTCGGCCGCGGCGGCGATCTGTTGGTTCATCGACTGGATCGCGGAAACGGTGCGGGTGATGTTTTCCAGTGAGCTACCGGCACGGCGAGTCAATTCGACGCTGCTGTCGGTCAGGTTGCGACTGTTGTCCAGGCTGGACGCGACTTGTTCGGTTCCGGTCTGCAGGCCTAGGACCAGTTGCTCGATCTCTTCGGTGGACTTCTGGGTGCGCTGGGCCAGGCTGCGTACCTCGTCGGCCACCACCGCGAACCCCCGCCCGGCGTCACCGGCCCGGGCCGCCTCGATGGCCGCGTTGAGGGCCAGCAGGTTGGTTTGCTGGGCCACGGACTTGATCACGTCCAGGACGCTGCCGATCTTGTCGCTCTCGCGTTTGAGGTGGCCCATG
Organism: Pseudomonas sp. CG7; assembly: GCF_023701885.1. Lineage (NCBI taxonomy): Bacteria > Pseudomonadati > Pseudomonadota > Gammaproteobacteria > Pseudomonadales > Pseudomonadaceae > Pseudomonas > Pseudomonas sp. CG7. Next base: position 1,983 of record NZ_JABAEE010000156.1, read on the forward strand.
GCTTCGGTGGAATTGCCCACAGCGTTGGACAGGCGCTCGATCTGGGCGATGGCTTCGCCAACCACCTTTTCGCCTTCGCGAGCCTGCTGGTCCGCGGCGACGGTCGCTTCGCTCGCTTGTTCGGCATTGCGCGCCACTTCCTGCACCGTGGCGGTCATTTCGTGCATGGCGGTGGCGACCTGGTCGGTTTCCACTTTCTGGCTATTGACCCCGGCGCTGGTCTGCTCGGTGACGGCCGAAAGCTGTTCGGCGGCGCTGGCGATTTGCGTGACGCCGTCGCAAATGCCACCGATCAATTGCCGCAGGCCCACGGTCATGCTCTGCATGGCACGTTGCAGTTGGCCCAGTTCGTCGCGGCGCTCGGAACTTAGGTTGTGGGTCAAATCGCCTGCCGCCACGCGTTCGGCGACCTTGAGGGTCTGCTCCAGTGGAGTGACGATCTGCCGGGTGATCACCATGGCTGCGATCACCCCGAACAGCAGGGCCAACGCAGCGGCCGAGATCAGGAAGAGGTTGGCTCTGGCGGCCTCATGGTCGCGCACGTCCGTTTGGGACAACGTGATGTCCCTACTGGCCCCGCGTAGCACAACCCCCAAGTCGGACATGCGCTTGATGGCGGCAGCGCTGGCGGCCTGGGCTTCATGGAACTGGCTGACGGCGGCACGATAGGCCTTGAACGACTCGCTGGCCTGTTGCAGGTTGGCGGCGTGTTCAGCGGGCAGTTGGGCCGGCAGGCTGCCAAGCGCTTTCAGCGCGTTATCGATGGCATCCAAGGCCGGCTGCTCGGCATCGGCCTGGCCGCTGTAGGTGTAGCCGCGAACCTGATAGCGGGCTTGCTGGAGGGCCTTGCTCAGACTCACCACGCTGTCGAGTTGAGCCGCGTTCTCGCTTTGCCGTATGGCGCTTTCAACGCTGGCGACTCGGGCCACGGTGTTATCGGCGCTGGCGCCCAGCTTGCTGCGCGCATTCTCACGACTGACTGTGGCGCGGACCAATTCGGCAACGACAGTCCTGTACTCGGCAATAACCGCCAGTTGTTTGTCGATGAGCGCCACATCGGCCGATTGCTTGATCGATTGGCGAGCAGCCTGTAGTCCAGGTTCCAATTTACCGAGGAGATCGTTGAGGTCACCTGGGCCTTTCTCGCCGCGGGTCGCGTCGTAATCCATACGCGCGGAGCGCAGGTCCTTGGTCAGGTCGTTCAGGCTGGCGATGAGCCCCAGCGTGTCGCCGTGGGCAATCACTTTACCCAGGCCGGTCCAGCCGGTGAAAGCGATCATCACGGTCAAGAACAGCACCAGGCCGAAACCGAAGCCAAGTTTGCGATTGACGCCTACGTTACCTAGCCATCGGATCATGCTGGTACTCCCTTGAAGGGCGGAATTGCGTTGTATAAAACGCTATCGGCTCAGAAAAGGAGAGCAGGAGCAATGAGTTAGATGCCTTTGGAATAGCGTGGCAAACCAAAGGGATCAGAACAGTCGTGCGAGCAGGGCCGTAACGGCAGTTTCCACCCGCAGGATCCGTTCCCCAAGCTGCACCGGTTGCAAGCCGGCCTTGCCCAGCAGATCGATCTCGTAGGGGATCCAGCCGCCTTCGGGGCCAATTGCCAGGGTGACGGGTTCCGTCAGGGCCCGGGGGCAGGGCGGGTGGTTGCCCGGGTGGCCGACCAGCCCGAGGGTCCCGTCCACAAGGGCCGGCAGGCGGTCTTCAACGAAGGGCTTGAAGCGCTTTTCAATGATGATTTCAGGCAGGACGCTGTCCCGGGCTTGCTCCAGGCCCAGGATCAGTTGCTCCCGAATTGCCTCGGGCTCCAGGAACGGCGTCTGCCAAAAGCTCTTTTCCACGCGATAGCTGTTGACCAGCACCACCCTCGGCACGCCCATGGTGGCGATGGTCTGGAACACTCGCCGGAGCATTTTCGGACGCGGCAGCGCCAACACCAGGGTCAAGGGCAACTTGGCCGGTGGAGGCTGGTCGAGGATCACTTGCAGTTCGGCTTCCCGAGCTTCCAGGCGCAGCACCTGGGCCGAGCCCATCAACCCGCCAATGCGCCCGACACGCAGGCTGTCGCCGACCGCGCTGCGGTGGACTTCCTGCATGTGGGTCAACCGGCGATCGCTCAGGATGACGCGGTCAGGCCCGATGAAGTCGGCCTCTTCGAGCAGCAGCAGGTTCACGCTTGGGTCGCTGGCGGCTGATCGTTATGGTCATCGACCGGTTGGTCCTCGGGGTCTTCCTTCCGACGTTTGCGCACCAGGCCACCGAACAGGATGCCGATCTCGAACAGTAGCCACATCGGCACGGCCAACAGGGTCTGGGAGAAAATGTCCGGCGGGGTCAGGATCATGCCGACCACGAAGCAGCCGATGATCACGTAGGGGCGGATCTTCTTCAGGTCTGTCTCTTTTTCACATCT
>NZ_JABAEE010000157.1:0-4398 GCF_023701885.1 Pseudomonas sp. CG7
CCCTGAAAGAGAGCTTACTGTGATCGCAAAAGTGGCATAACAAAACGGTGACGCGACAACTACCTTGAAAAACGCCGCCTGGCAGGGCCTCATCGCGAGCAAGCTCGCTCCCACAGGGGCTTCGGTACGACACAAAACCCTGTGGGCGCGAGCTTGCTCGCGATGGCGATATCGCCAGCGCAGAAAATCTCAAGCTGCCAAGGATATACGCCCCCGCTCATCCACGAGCAAAACCCTTACACAATTTCACACAGCCTCTACAAAACTTTACCGCTGGGCCCGTAGCAGGTCCGCCGCACACGAGGCAATCCGCTGGCATGCATCCGCCAGTTTCAGCTGATCGACCACCAGCCCGATGCGGATATGCCCCGCCGCACTGGGCCCAAACGCCTCGCCGGCCAGTACCGACACGCCGTGATCGTCCAACAGGCGCTCGGCAAACGCCTGAGCATCGAGGCCCGTCGGGCGGATGTCGACCATCACGAACATGCCACCATCGGGCCGCACCGGCTTGAGCCCCGGGCAATCGCCGAGCATGGCGCACACCAGGTCGCGGCGCTGGCGATATTCTTCATGCATCTGCGCGACTTCCGGCAATTCCTGCTCCAGGGCAACCTGGGCTGCGCGCTGCACGAAGTCCGGCAGGCCGAACAGCATGCACAACGACAGGTTCGCCAGATGGTCAGTGAGGGCTTCGGGGCCAACGACCCAGCCGATCCGCCAACCGGTCATGGCGTGGGATTTGGACAGGCTGTTGATCGTCGCGGTGCGCTCGGCCATGCCCGGCAGGCTGGCCGGACTGATGTGTTCGCCGTCGTAGAGCAGGTCGCTGTAGACCTCGTCACTGATCAGCCACAGGTCATGTTCAATGCACAACCGCGCCAATGCTTGCCAAGTAGACATCGGCAGGCTGGCGCCGGATGGGTTGTTCGGGCTGTTGAGCAGTATCGCCCGGGTACGCGGGGTCACAAGACGGGCAACGTCCGCCGGCTCGACCCGAAAGCCGTTCTCCGGGCGGACCGCCACCGGCAGCACTTTCGCGCCGCAGGCACCGAACACCGCTTCGTAGGTGACATACATCGGCTCGGCGACGATGACTTCGTCGCCAGGGTTGAGCAGGCATTGCGCGACCGCATACACCGCGCATTGCGCGCCCGGCAGCACGACGACGTGCTCGGCCTCCACCGGCTGGCCGCAGCGCAAGCGATGACGCCGGGCAATGCTGGCCCGCAAGGTGTGCAAGCCGCGGATGTCCGAATAGTGGGTCTCACCGGCCCGCAGGCTGCCCACGGCGGCCTCGACAATGGCGCGCGGGGTGTCGAAGTCCGGATCGCCCACTGACAGCAACAACACATCCATGCCCTGTTCGCGCATGGCCAGCGCCCGGTCGTGAATCTGCCAGGCGGCGGCACCCTCGCCGGTGATGCGTTGGGTCAAAGCTGAGAAGCGCATGTATCTCTCCTGATTGCGCGATATCCAGCCTCAACCCTATCTCAAATCACACACCACGCCACCCTCGCAGCGCTTTTGTGGCGAGGGAGCTTGCTCCCGCTGGGTACTGTAGGAGCTGGCGAAGCCTGCGATCTTTTGATCTTTCACTTAAGACTCAAACGTCTGGGGGAAAGATCGCAGCCTCGCTTCGCTCGGCAGCTCCTACAGGCCCAGCGGGAGCAAGCTCCCTCGCCACAGGTTCACCCAGCTCTCAAGTGCCTATCGAGCTTACCGCGCGGCAACCCGCCAAAGCCGAGCAATGTCCCGGGCGCGCTCGCTCAGCAGGCGCGGGGCGTCGGTGCAGGCTTCTTGCAGGGTCATCGGCCCGCTGGCCAGGGCGAAGGCGGCGTCGATGCCATGTTCATACAGGGCCTGGTAGCCCTCCCCCAGCGAGCCGGCAATGACCACCACCGGTACGCCATGTTGGCGGGCGATGCGGGCCACGCCGAAAGGGGTTTTGCCGCGCAGGGTCTGGGCATCGAAACGGCCTTCGCCGGTAATCACCAGGTCGGCGCCGCTGACCGCTTCGGCCAGCCCGGTCAACTGGGCGACGACGTCCACCCCGGTACGAAACTGCGCCCCCAGGAACGCCTTGGCCGCGAAGCCCAGGCCACCGGCCGCGCCGCTGCCCGGCTCGTCGCGCACATCCTTGGTCAACGCCCGGGCGCACTGTTCGGCGAAATGCCCAAGGGCCTGGTCCAGCGCCTGCACTTGCTGGGCAGTGGCGCCCTTCTGCGGACCGAAAACCACAGACGCGCCATGGGGGCCGCACAACGGGTTATCGACATCGGCGGCAATCTCGAAGCTGACCTGGGCGAGGCGCGGATCGAGGTCGCTCAGGTCGATGCGCGACAGGCTCGCCAAGGCCAGGCCTCCGGGTGGAAGGGGTTGGCTTTGCTCATCCAGCAATGCCACGCCCAGGGCCTGCATCGCACCGGCACCGCCGTCGTTGGTGGCACTGCCGCCAATCGCCAGGATCACCCGCCCGGCGCCTGCATCGAGGGCCGCGCGAATCAGCTCGCCAGTGCCGTAGGTGCTGCTGGAACAGGCATCGCGTTGCCCCGGCGGCACCCATTGCAAACCACTGGCCTCGGCCATCTCGATGATTGCGGTGCGGCTCTCGGCCAACCAGCCCCAGCGCGCATCGACGGCGACACCCAACGGACCGCGGACCCGGGTGCGGCGCCACTCACCGTGACAGGCCGCCAACACCGACTCCACCGTCCCCTCCCCGCCGTCCGCCATCGGGCATTTGATCAACTGCGCATCCGGCCAGACCTCGGCCAGCCCCAGGGCGATGGCATCGGCGACGCCCTGGGCGCTGAGGCTGTCCTTGAACGAGTCGGGGGCGATGATTATTTTCATATTATTCTCCGGTTCCGATGCTCTGCATGCTGGCAGCTGACCGCAGCCGTGACGCCGGTCCGCCGCACAAAAGACACCAGGCATTATTGTTCAAGATTACAAAAAACGGTTTTCCAGGGAAATTCAGGTTGAAGCGGCCGGCCTCATCGCGAGCAAGCTCGCTCCCACATGGGCCTGCGTAAACTCAGGATCTGCATATAACACCGACCCACTGTGGGAGCGAGCTTGCTCGCGATGGCGGTGAACCAGTCGATACAAATGCTGGCTGACTTGACGCTATCGTGAGCAAGCTCGCGCCCACAGTTGATGGGTGAGGGGTTGAGAAATCGGTTGGATCCACGCGGCGGTTCTGGTATTTGATTGGACCTTTCCCATGGATAAAAGGATCTTGTCATGAGCTACCGCACGCTAGGCCATTCCGGGTTGCAAGTCTCGACGTTGACCCTGGGCACGATGATGTTCGGCGAACAGACCAGCACCGAGGATTCGCTGCGGATCATCGACAAGGCCTGGGACCAGGGCATCAATTTCATCGACACCGCGGACGTCTACACCAACGGTCGCTCCGAGGAAATCGTCGGCGAGGCCATCGCCAGTCGCCGCCAGGAGTGGGTATTGGCCACCAAGGTCGGTTTCGGCCCGCCGGACGGCGTGCCCAACCGCAGCGGCCTGAGCCGCAAGCATCTGTTCAATGGCATCGAGGCCAGCCTGACGCGCCTGGGCACCGATTACCTGGACATCTATTACCTGCACCGCGAAGACCACAACACCCCGCTGCACGTGACCGTGTCGGCCATTGGCGACTTGATTCGCCAAGGCAAGATCCGCTACTGGGGCCTGTCGAACTACCGTGGCTGGCGCATCGCCGAAGTGATACGGATCGCCGACAGCCTGGGCATCGACCGGCCGGTGATCAGCCAACCGCTGTACAACATCGTCAACCGCCAGGCGGAAACCGAGCAGATCACCGCGGCCCAGAACTACGGCCTCGGCGTGGTGCCGTTCAGCCCCCTGGCCCGTGGCGTGCTCAGCGGCAAGTACGCGCCGGACGTGGCGCCGGACGCCAACAGCCGTGCCGGTCGCCAGGACAAACGCATCCTGGAAACCGAATGGCGGGTCGAATCCCTGCGCATTGCCCAGCAAATCCTGCAGTACACCCAGGGCCGAGGCGTGGGCATCGTCGAGTTCGCCATCGCCTGGGTGCTGAACAACAGCGCCGTGACCTCGGCCATCGTCGGACCGCGCACCGAGGAACAATGGGATTCGTACATCAAGGCGCAAGCAGTGAAGATCAGCGCGGAAGATGAAGCCTTCATCGACTCGCTGGTGACGCCGGGGCATGCTTCGACGCCGGGGTTCAATGATGTGGGGCATTTCGTGCCGGGGCGCGTGCCGCGTACGTCTTAACATTCACGGACATCGTGGCGAGGGAGCTTGCTCCCGCTCGGCTGCGCAGCGCGGCCGGCGTTCAGGGGGCGCGGGGGCGGCGCCACCGGTGCCCTCGCCCACGCCCCCAGGACCCGCCCCCTCCCGGGTGCGCGC
>NZ_JABAEE010000158.1:0-4156 GCF_023701885.1 Pseudomonas sp. CG7
TCCGGCGGCATGCAGCAACGGGTCGGCCTGGCCCGCGCCCTGGCGATGGACGCCGACATCCTGCTGATGGACGAACCGTTCTCGGCCCTCGACCCATTGATCCGCCAAGGCCTGCAGGACGAACTGCTGGAGCTGCAACGCAAGCTGAGCAAGACCATTGTGTTCGTCAGCCACGACCTCGACGAAGCCCTGAAGCTGGGCAGCCGTATCGCGATCATGAAAGACGGCCGGATCATCCAGTACAGCAAGCCGGAACAAATCGTGCTGAACCCGGCCGACGACTATGTGCGCACCTTCGTCGCCCACACCAACCCGCTCAACGTCCTCTGCGGCCGCAGCCTGATGCGCACCCTGGACAACTGCAAGCGCATCAACGGGTCGGTCTGCCTGGACCCGGGTGGCGACTCCTGGCTCGACCTGGCCGACGGCAACACCATCAAGGGCGCCCGGCAGAACGGCGCGGCCCTGGACCTGCAAAACTGGGCTCCAGGCCAAGCGGGCGAAGGCCTGGGCCGACGTCCGACCCTGGTGGACTCCAACATCGGCATGCGCGATGCGTTGCAGATCCGCTACCAGACCGGCAACAAACTGGTGCTCCACGACAATCAGAAAGTCGTCGGGATCCTGGGCGACAGCGAGCTGTACCACGCACTGCTCGGCAAGAACCTGGGCTAACCCCACGCACACAAAAACGCCGCGAGATGATCGCGGCGTTTTTGTTTGCGCCTTCCAAGGCTGATGCTCATACCAGGGTTTGAAATGCTGGTACTGGCTTGGAACGCCGATACTGAGCTTGGAATGCTGATAACTGTGGCGAGGGAGCTTGCTCCCGCTCGGCTGCGCAGCAGTCGCAATCCAGGCGACACGAACCTTCAGGTACACCGTGCTTGGCCGGTTTGGGGTCGCTCCGCAACCCAGCGGGAGCAAGCTCCCTCGCCACAAAAGCCCCTCTGCCACAAGAGCAGGGCCAGGCAGAAGGTCAGCTATAGGCCCGCAGCACCGCCAACTCCGCCCGCTCCTGCTCCGCCTGCACATCCTGGCGCATGGCCTTGTGCAAACCGAACATGAAGCACACCAACACCACCGAGAACGGCAATCCGGCCAGCACCACCATGGTCTGCATCGCTTCGAAGTTGCCGGCAAACAACAGGCCGATCGTCACCAGCGTAATCACCACCGACCAGAAGATCCGCAGCCAATGGGGCGCGTCTTCGTCAACGGTGCCGCCCTGGCACGAAAGGTTCGCCATCATCACCGCGCCGGAGTCGGCCGGGGTCAGGAACAGGACGAAACCGACAAAGATCGACACACCGATGACAATCTTCGATGCCGGATAGAATTCAAGCAGCTGGTAGATCGACATCGACGGCTGCGTCAGCGCCGTCTTGCCCAACTCGACCGCGCCGTGGTTCATCACCAGGTCCAGGGCCGAGTTACCGAAGATCGACAGCCAGGCCAGGGTGAAGCCCAGGGGAATCAACAATACGCCCGCCACCAGCTCGCGCACGGAACGCCCACGAGAAATGCGCGCGATGAACATGCCGACAAAAGGCGCCCAGGAAATCCACCAGGCCCAATAGAACAGCGTCCATAGGCCCATCCAGCGGCCAGACTTGGCGCTGTCGTCCGCGTAGACGTACAGATCGAAGGTCTTGAGCACCACACCGTTGAGGTAGTCGCCAATGTTCTGAACGAAACCGTTGAGCAGGTGCAGGGTCGGACCGAACAGCAGCACAAAGATCAGCAGGCCGCTGAATAGCACGATGTTCAGGTTCGACAGCCGGCGGATACCGTTCTCCACGCCGGACACCGCCGCGATGGTCGCCACCGTGCTCATCACGATGCTCACGATCAGCAGATTGGTGTTGCTGTGTTCCATGCCGAACAGGTTTTCCAGCCCGGACGCCACCTGCAACGCGCCGATCCCCAGGTTGGTCACCAGCCCCAGCAGGGTCACGAACATGCCGACACCGTCCACCGCGTGACCGGCCGCACCCTTGACCCAGCGCTCTCCCCCCAGCGGATACAACGCCGAACGCAGGGCCAGCGGCTGATTGTGCCGGTAGGCGAAATACGCCACGGCCAAGCCCACCAAGGCGTAGATCGCCCAGCCGTGCAGGCCCCAGTGCAAGCACGTCAACTGCACCGCCTGCCGCGCCGCCTGTTGACTGCCGGCCACGCCTTCGGGCGGGTTGAAGAAATGGTCCAGCGGCTCGGAGGCGCCAAAGTACAGCAAGGAGATGCCGTTACCCGTCGAAAACAGCATCCCGGCCCAGGCGCCGTAGCTGAAATCCGGCGTGTCGTCTTTGCTGCCCAGCTTGAGCTTGCCGTAGGAGGAAAACGCCAGGCCAACCACGAACACCAGGTAAGCGGCGATGACCACCATGTAGTACCAACCAACGCTGCGGGACAACCACGCCTGGGCGATGCCGAGCAAACGACCGGCCTCCTGCGGGGCGATAATCAGAATGGCGGTCAGCAACAGAATCAGCGCGGTGGAGGTGTAGAACACCCAACCGTTGACCGTCACCTTCTGCGGTGGGGTCTTTATTAGAAAGGCAGAACTCATTGCACGGATGCTCCAGGCAGTGCGGGAGAAGGACAAGGCAACGCGGTACCCGACCAATCGGTGAGTGGGCAGCCGACCGACGGGTGTTATAAAGACACCCTTAAAGCCCTTGCCCCCGTCATTGCGTGGGTCTTGGGTCCTTGATGTCTCGCTTCTGCGCCATTTACGCGTAGGAAATTTCGGCAAATCGCGACGAATTGTCGCAGAGCTTATTCTTTGTTGATTGAACGTTCAATCAAAACAAAATAGACTGGCCCTCGCCATGACGGACTGCACTCGTCCGCCTGCGGGCCTAAGGAGATGTGCTAGATGCCCAAGGTCGGTATGCAACCCATCCGCCGCCAACAATTGATCGAAGCTACGTTGCAAGCGGTCGATCAGGTCGGCATGGGGGACGCCAGCATTGCGCTGATCGCTCGTTTGGCCGGTGTTTCCAACGGCATCATCAGTCACTACTTTCAGGACAAGAACGGCCTGATCGCGGCGACGGCCCAGTACCTGATGACTGTCTTGAGCGAGAACGTCACCGCGCGGCGTCAAGCGCTGACGGACTCGAGCCCGCGGGCTCACCTCAAGGTGATCATCGAAGGCAACTTCGACGCCAGCCAGGTCAACGGCCCGGCAATGAAAACCTGGCTGGCCTTCTGGGCCACCAGCATGCATCACCCGTCTTTGCACAGGTTGCAGCGGATCAACGATCACCGTCTGTATTCCAACCTGTGTTGCCAGTTCCGCCGCGTGTTGCCCGTTGACCAGGCACGCAGCGCGGCACGGGGCCTGGCCGCGCTGATTGACGGTTTGTGGCTGCGCGGCGCGCTGTCGGGAGACGCGTTCGATACCGCCCAGGCGCACCAGATCGCTTACGAATACATGGATTTCCAACTGGCCAAAACAGGAGCGCCAGAGCACACAGAACCGCTCGACTCCTGAACCGTCACCGCAGCGCGTAGTCAGCTATAAACGACACGCTCGGTGGCCAGCCAACCACTCATGCACTTGCGAGGACTTTATGGCCCGTTTCGAACTGCAAAAACTCTACATCGATGGCGCGTACAGCGATGCCAGCGGCGACGCCACTTTCGAAGCCATCAACCCGGCCAACGGTGAAGTACTCGCCCTGGTGCAGCGCGCAACGTTCGAGGACGTCGAGCGCGCCGTGGTCAGCGCCGAAAAGGGCCAGAAAGTCTGGGCCGCCATGACCGCCATGCAGCGTTCGCGCATCCTGCGTCGCGCCGTGGACATCCTGCGCGAGCGCAACGATGAACTGGCCGCCCTGGAAACCCTGGACACCGGCAAATCCTTCTCCGAAACCAAATACGTCGACATCGTCACCGGTGCCGACGTGCTGGAATACTACGCCGGCCTGGTCCCTGCCATCGAAGGCGAGCAGGTGCCGCTGCGCACCACATCCTTCGTCTATACCCGCCGCGAGCCCCTGGGCGTGGTGGCCGGTATCGGCGCGTGGAACTACCCGATCCAGATCGCCCTATGGAAATCCGCACCGGCCCTGGCCGCCGGCAACGCGATGATCTTCAAACCGAGCGAAGTCACCTCGCTGACCACGCTGAAACTGGCCGAGATCTACAC
>NZ_JABAEE010000159.1:0-3867 GCF_023701885.1 Pseudomonas sp. CG7
GATACCGTGCCGGCCACTCTCCCTCGCGGGTGCGGACACACCAGTGATAGCTACGGCCTCTTTCCCCGCGCGCACCCAATCTTAAGCCGAGCACTTGTTTGCTGCGCGACAGCGCAGCGTCGGCGACGCGGCGGGGACTCCCTCGCCACAACAGCGGTCCCGCTTTGTGCGGATCAACCGATCTGCTCAGCCCACAAATCGTACTCATCGGCGTCGGTCACCTTGCACCAGACCTTGTCGCCTGGCTTGAGGTTGCTGCCGTTGTCGATGAAGACGTTGCCGTCGATTTCCGGCGCGTCGAAGAAGCAGCGACCCACGGCGCCTTGCTCGTCCACTTCATCCACCAGCACTTCGATTTCACGGCCGCCGCGCATTTGCAGGCGCGCCGAGCTGATGGCCTGCTGGTGCGCCATGAAACGCTCCCAACGGTCCTGCTTGACGTCGTCCGGCACCACGTCCAGGTCCAGGTCGTTGGCCGGAGCGCCTTCGACAGGGGAGTACTGGAAGCAGCCGACGCGATCGAGCTGGGCTTCGGTCAGCCAATCCAGCAGGTACTGGAAGTCTTCTTCGGTTTCACCGGGGAAGCCGACGATGAAGGTTGAACGGATGATCAGGTCCGGGCAGATTTCACGCCAGTTCTTGATGCGGGCCAGGGTCTTGTCTTCGAAAGCCGGGCGCTTCATGGCCTTGAGGACTTTCGGGCTGGCGTGTTGGAACGGGATATCCAGGTACGGCAGGATCTTGCCGGCTGCCATCAGCGGGATCAGCTCGTCGACATGGGGATACGGGTAGACGTAATGCAGGCGGACCCAGACGCCGAGGGTGCTGAGGGCTTCGCACAGCTCGGTCATGCGGGTTTTCACCGGTGCGCCGTTCCAGAAGCCGGTGCGGTATTTCACGTCGACGCCGTAGGCGCTGGTGTCTTGGGAGATCACCAGCAGCTCCTTGACGCCGGCCTTGACCAGGCGCTGGGCCTCGTCGAGGACGTCGCCCACCGGACGACTCACCAGCTTGCCGCGCATCGACGGGATGATGCAGAAGCTGCAGCTGTGGTTGCAGCCCTCGGAAATCTTCAGGTAGGCATAATGGCGCGGGGTCAGCTTGATGCCTTGTGGCGGCACCAGGTCGATCAGCGGGTTGTGGTCCTGGCGTGGTGGCACCACCTCGTGCACGGCGTTGACCACCTGCTCGTACTGCTGCGGGCCGGTCACGGACAGCACGCTTGGGTGCACGTTGCGGATGTTGCCTTCTTCCACGCCCATGCAGCCGGTGACGATGACCTTGCCGTTTTCCTTGATGGCTTCGCCGATCACTTCCAGGGACTCGGCCTTGGCCGAATCGATGAAGCCGCAGGTGTTGACCACCACCACATCCGCGTCCTGGTACGTGGACACGACGTCATAACCTTCCATGCGAAGCTGGGTCAGGATGCGCTCGGAGTCGACCAGAGCTTTCGGGCAACCCAGGGATACGAAGCCAACCTTCGGATTGGCGGGCGCGGGAGTGGTGGACATGTCTAACCTCGGTGTAGGGGGATCGTCTCTTGTCGAGACAGGGCGCCTGGCGCGCCTCTGATCAAAAAGTGCGCAATTCTATCTGTGGCCGGGCTGCTTGACCAGCTTTATACCGGGAAATACGACGAGTGCTGCGCTATGCTGCGCGCCTTTGCGCTCTGGCGATTGCTACAGTCAACAAAACGTCTGTAACAATACGTAAAACAGCGCACGCTGCCTCAACAAAGCATCGTGTTTCGTTCAAGAAGACAGGTCTGGGAATCGGGAGTGTTGGATGGGTCATGCAAGTAGTCAGGTGGCAGGTGCCGAGCATTCGGCAGCGAAGCCGCTGAGCATGCTGGTCGCGGCGGTCGGAGTGGTTTATGGCGACATCGGCACGAGCCCTTTGTACACCCTCACGGAAGTGTTTTCCGGGGCCTATGGCGTACCTGTCAATCACGATGGGGTGCTGGGGATCCTGTCGCTGATTTTCTGGTCGCTGATCTGGGTCGTGTCGATCAAGTACATGATGTTCGTCCTGCGCGCCGACAACCAGGGCGAGGGCGGGATCATGGCGCTCACCGCCCTGGCGCGGCGAGCGGCGGCGGGCAGGGCGCGGCTGCGTACATTCCTGGTGATCTGCGGCTTGATCGGCGCGGCGCTGTTCTACGGTGACAGCATGATCACCCCGGCGATCTCGGTGCTTTCGGCGATCGAGGGCCTGGGCCTCGCATTCGAAGGCATCGACCACTGGGTGGTGCCCCTGTCGCTGGTGGTGCTGGTGGCGTTGTTTTTGATCCAGCGCCACGGCACCGCGCGGATCGGCATTCTGTTCGGCCCGATCATGGTGACCTGGTTCCTGGTGCTCGGCGCCCTGGGGGTGTACGGCATCGTGCAGCATCCGGAAGTGTTGCAGGCGGTGAACCCGGCCTGGGCGGTGCGCTTCTTTGTGGTCCATCCGGGCATGGGCGTGGCCATCCTCGGCGCGGTAGTGCTGGCGCTGACCGGCGCCGAAGCGCTGTACGCCGACATGGGCCACTTCGGTCGCAAACCGATTGCCCGCGCCTGGTTCATCCTGGTGTTGCCAGGCCTGATGCTCAACTATTTCGGTCAAGGTGCGTTGCTGCTCGGTGACCCGGAAGCGGCACGCAACCCGTTCTATCTGCTGGCGCCGAGTTGGGCGTTGCTGCCGTTGGTCGGCCTGTCGACCCTGGCCACGGTCATCGCTTCGCAAGCGGTGATTTCCGGTGCGTTCTCCCTGACGCGCCAGGCGATCCAACTCGGTTACATCCCGCGCATGTACATCCAGCACACCTCCAGCGCCGAGCAGGGCCAGATCTACATCGGCGCGGTGAACTGGTCGCTGATGGTCGGCGTGGTGCTGCTGGTGCTGGGCTTCGAATCGTCCGGCGCGCTGGCTTCGGCCTACGGCGTGGCGGTGACCGGTACCATGTTGATGACCACGATCCTGGTGTCCGCGGTGATCCTGCTGTTGTGGAAATGGCCACCGCTGCTGGCAGTCCCGTTGTTGTTCGGTTTCCTGCTGGTGGACGGTCTGTACTTCGCCGCCAACGTGCCGAAGATCGTCCAGGGCGGTGCGTTTCCGGTCATCGCCGGTATTGCCTTGTTCGTGCTGATGACCACCTGGAAGCGCGGCAAGCAACTGCTGGTGGATCGCCTGGACGAAGGGGCGTTGCCACTGCCGATCTTCATCAGCAGCATCCGCGTGCAACCCCCGCACCGCGTACAAGGGACAGCCGTGTTCCTGACCGCGCGTTCGGATGCCGTGCCTCACGCGCTGTTGCACAATCTATTGCACAACCAGGTGCTGCATGAGCAGGTGGTGCTGCTGACGGTGGTGTACGAGGACATTCCCCGGGTACCGCCGCAACGGCGCTTTGAGGTCGACGCCTACGGCGAAGGGTTTTTCCGGGTGATCCTGCACTTCGGTTTCACTGACGAGCCGGACGTGCCCGAGGCGCTCAAGCTCTGCCATCTGGACGATTTGGATTTCAGCCCGATGCGTACCACCTACTTCCTCAGCCGCGAAACCGTCATTGCCTCCAAGCTCGAAGGCATGGCTCGCTGGCGTGAGTCGTTGTTCGCCTTCATGTTGAAAAACGCCAACGGCAACCTGCGCTTCTTCAATCTACCATTGAACCGGGTGATCGAACTGGGGACGCAGGTCGAGATGTAGCACCAGGAAAACAAAAAGCCCTCGTTGCCTTGCGGCGGCGAGGGCTTTTTTATGGGCTACACAATGTCGGCGCCAGGCGTACCTTGTGGGAGCGGGGGGGGGGGGGGGGGGGGGGGGGGGCGGGGGGGCGGCGGGGGGGGGGGGCGCCGCACCCGCGGGAGGGCCCGGCGCCGCGGG